>CAXBEC010000100.1:0-7853 GCA_963974145.1 uncultured Alphaproteobacteria bacterium
GCTGATGGATTCGATTCTGATCCTGTGTTTGACCGGCCAGGTGCCGACGCACCTGATCGGCAACGACGCCTTCCAGGAATGCGACACAACCGGCATCACCCGCCCCTGCACCAAGCACAATTATCTGGTGAAGGATGTCAACAAGCTGGGCAATGTCATGCACGAGGCCTACCACGTCGCGTCCACCGGGCGTCCCGGCCCCGTCGTCATCGACCTGCCGAAGGACGTGCAGTTCGCCGAAGGCAGTTACGAAATGCCGGAGAAGGTCGAGCACCGGACCTATCGGCCGCAGCTCAAGGGCGCGCCGCAGGCGCTCGAGCAGGCAACGGCGCTGCTGGCCGGGGCGAAGAAACCGATCATCTATGCCGGCGGCGGCGTCATCAATTCCGGCCCGCGCGCCAGTGAACTGCTGACAAAATTCGTCCGCACGACCGGATTTCCCTGTACGCTGACCCTGATGGGCCTCGGCGCATTCCCCAGCAAGGACAAGCAGTTCCTCGGCATGCTGGGCATGCACGGCACCTATGAAGCCAATATGGCGATGCATGGCTGCGACGTGATGATCTGCGTCGGCGCCCGCTTCGACGACCGGGTGACCGGACGGCTGGACGCCTTTGCGCCGGACGCGACGATCATCCACATCGATATCGATCCATCTTCGATCAACAAGAACGTGGCGGTCGATATACCGATCATCGGCGATGTCGCCTCCGTGCTGGAAGACATGCTCGCCATCTGGCAGGCCAAGAAATACAAGGCCGACGGCAAGGCCCTGGACAGCTGGTGGGATATGATCAACGGCTGGCGGTCCATCAAATCGCTGAGCTACGAGCATTCCGACAAGGTCATCAAGCCGCAATACGCGATTGAGCGGCTGTATCAGGCGACCCAGAAGCTGGATCGCGAAACCTTCATCACGACCGAAGTAGGCCAGCACCAGATGTGGGCGGCCCAGCATTTCCACTTCGAGAAACCCAACCACTGGATGACCTCCGGCGGGCTGGGCACGATGGGATACGGGCTGCCGGCGGCGGTCGGCGTGCAGCTGGCGCATCCCGACGCGCTGGTCGTCGATATCGCCGGCGAGGCGTCGACGATGATGAATATCCAGGAACTGGCAACGGCAATTCAGTACCGCCTGCCGATCAAGATTTTCATCCTCAATAACGAATATATGGGGATGGTCCGGCAATGGCAGGAACTGCTGCATGGCGGACGGTATTCCGAAACCTATTCCGAAGCACTGCCGGACTTCGTCAAGCTGGCGGAAGCCTTCGGCGGGGTTGGCTTGCGGGCGGAAAACCCGGGGCAGCTGGATAATGTCATCGACGAGATGATCAACACGCCGCGCCCCATCATCGCTGATATCTGCGTCGATCAGGCGGAAAACGTCTTTCCGATGATCCCGTCGGGCGCCGCCCATAACGACATGCTGCTGAACACGGCGGACAAAAACGCCAATCCGGTTTCCGCGGCCGGAAAGGTGCTTGTCTGATGGCCAGTATCTTTCCTGACAAGATCGGATCCGACGTGATCGAGCGACACACAATGGCCGTGATCGTGGACAACGAGCCGGGCGTACTGGCCCGCGTCGTCGGCCTGTTTTCCGGCCGGGGCTACAATATCGAAAGCCTGACCGTCACCACGATCAGCGAGGACGAGCAGCAGTCGCGCATTTCGCTGGTGACGTCGGGCACCCCGATGATCATCGACCAGATCAAGGCACAGCTTCACCGGCTGGTGCCGGTCAGCATCGTGCATGACCTGACCGAGGATGGCCCGTATATCGAGCGGGAAATATCCCTGATCAAGGTTGCCGCCACGGGCGAAGCCCGGCGGGAATCACTGCGGATCGCGGATATCTTTCGTGCCAATGTCGCCGACACCACAACCGAATCCTTCGTCTTCGAAGTTACCGGATCGAAGGAAAAGATCGATTCATTCACCCACCTGATGCGCGCATTGGGCAAGGTCGAGGTCGCCCGCAGTGGCGCCGTCGCCATTGCCCGGGGGTCCGAGGTCCTTTAAAAGCGCGTTCTGTAATGCCATTCGTGGCCCGATTTATCTATTTAGCGAGGAAGAGATACCATGCGCGTTTATTATGATCGTGATGCCGACGTCAATCTGATCAAGGGCAAGAAAGTCGTCATCGTCGGCTATGGCAGCCAGGGCCATGCCCATGCGATGAACCTGCGCGACAGTGGCGTCAAGGAAGTCGCCGTTGCGCTGCGCCCCGGTTCGGGATCGGCAAAGAAAGCCGAAGGCGCGGGATTCAAGGTCATGACCGCCGCCGATGCCGCCAAATGGGGCGACGTCATCATGGTGCTGGCGCCGGATGAAATCCAGCGTGACCTCTATGCGTCGGAACTGGGCCCCAACCTGCGGCCCGGCGCTGCCATCGCCTTTGCGCATGGTCTGGCGATCCACTTCAACCTGATCGAACCGCGCACGGATATCGACGTATTCATGATCGCGCCGAAAGGCCCGGGACATACCGTTCGCTCCGAGTATGAACGCGGCGCCGGCGTTCCCTGCCTGATTGCCGTGAACCAGGATGCTTCCGGCAACGCCCATGACATCGGCCTGTCCTATGCCAGCGCCATCGGCGGCGGCCGCGCCGGCATCATCGAGACGACCTTCAAGGAAGAATGCGAAACCGATCTGTTCGGGGAACAGGCCGTGCTCTGCGGTGGCCTGACCTCGCTGATCCAGGCCGGTTACGAAACCTTGGTCGAAGCCGGCTATGCGCCGGAAATGGCCTATTTCGAATGCGTTCACGAAGTGAAGCTGATCGTCGACCTGATTTATGAAGGCGGCCTGGCCAATATGCGTTATTCGGTTTCCAACACGGCGGAATTCGGCGATTACGAAAGCGGCCCGCGGGTCATCACCGAAGACACCAAGAAGGCCATGAAGGGTATCCTGAGCGATATCCAGCAAGGCAAGTTCGTTTCCAACTGGATGAGCGAATGCGGCGCCGGCCAGCCGCGGCTCAAGGCGGAACGCCGGTTGTCCGGTGAACATTCGCTTGAGGAAGTCGGTGCGCGCCTGCGCGGCATGATGCCCTGGATCGCGCAAAACGCCCTGGTTGACAAGTCGAAGAACTGATCCGGCTGACGCCTTCAACGAAACTTCAGACGCCCGTAACGCTCATATGCGTTGCGGGCGTCTTTAGTCGCGGAATGTCGGAACGCATCAGGTCGTTTTTGTTAAAAGCTCACAGACCTGACTCTTTATCGATTATATGCGTTTTCCTTTATTCTTCTAAATGATTACTATACGTTAACGATATTCGGGCTTAATTACACAGACCCGATACAGTTGAACAGGTACAGACAGTGATAATCCGGCCATCGGGGGAGATACGGGAAGTTCGTTTTCCAGCGTACTGTCCGTATTCTGACCGGGAATTTTGGGGGTAAGTCGGTAACCATGTTTTCACGCATTCTCGGTATGTTGTCCGCCGATATGGCAATCGATCTCGGGACCGCCAATACGCTGGTCTATGTGAAGGGCCGCGGCATTGTGCTGAACGAGCCATCCGTCGTCGCCATTGTAGAAATCAAAGGCCGGAAGCAGGTATTGGCTGTCGGTGACGAAGCAAAAATGATGCTTGGGCGAACACCCGGTAATATTCAGGCGATCCGGCCGCTGCGGGACGGCGTTATCGCCGATTTCGAGGTTGCGGAAGAAATGATCAAGCATTTCATTCGCAAGGTCCATAACCGCCGCAGCTTTGCCAGCCCGCAGGTCATTGTCTGCGTCCCGTCCGGTTCTACCGCGGTGGAACGCCGCGCCATTGAGGATTCGGCCGAAGCCGCCGGCGCGCGCCGCGTATTCCTGATCGAGGAACCCATGGCCGCCGCGATCGGTGCCGGGTTGCCCGTGACCGAACCGACCGGTTCGATGATTGTCGATATTGGCGGCGGCACAACCGAGGTTGCGGTCCTGTCGCTGGGCGGTATCGTCTATTCCCGTTCGGTCCGCGTCGGCGGCGACAAGATGGATGAAGCCATCATCGCCTATATCCGGCGGAACCATAACCTGCTGGTCGGTGAAAGCAGCGCCGAGCGGATCAAGAAGGAAATCGGCTCCGCCTGCCCGCCGGAAGAAGGTGAAGGCAATATCATGGAAATCAAGGGGCGCGACCTGATGAACGGCGTGCCGAAGGAACTGTTCATCAGCGAACGGCAGATTTCCGAAAGCCTGGCCGAGCCGGTCGGCGCCATTGTCGAAGCGGTGAAGGTCGCGCTGGAACATACGGCGCCGGAACTGGCGGCGGATATCGTCGACAAGGGCATCGTCCTGACCGGCGGCGGGGCATTGCTGGGCAATCTCGATTTCGTGCTGCGGCATGCGACCGGGTTGCCTGTGTCCATCGCCGACGATCCGTTATCCTGCGTGGCCCTGGGCACCGGTCGCTGCCTGGAAGAAATGAAGACGCTCAAGACCGTGTTGATCAGCAATGACTGATACCCGCCCGAAGAGGCGCCGGAAAACCAGCCAGCAAGGGATTTGGTGACAATTGGCGAAACGGCCTGAATCAATTCAACGGGTTACGGCACCGCTGCGCGCCCTTGCGCAGCGATTTGCGTTTCTGTTTCTGCTGCTTGCCGCCGCGACCGTGCTGATGGTCGGCAAGGCGGATCCGAAGATTTTCGACCGCGCCCGCATTTGGGTCACCGATGCGGTTGCGCCGGTCCTTGATGCCGCATCGAAGCCGGTCGCAACCGGTGCCAACATCATCGACGAAGCCCGGCATCTGATGAACCTTCGCGAGGAAAACGCCGCATTGCGGCTGGAGAATTCCCGGCTGCTGCAGTGGCAGGCCGCCGCGCGTGAACTGGCCGCAGAGAACACCCGGCTCCGGAAGCTGCTGAACTACGTGCCTGCACCGGAGGCGAGTTTCATTTCCGCACGGATTATTGCCGAAACCGGCGGTTCCTTCGTCCGCACGATGCTGGTCAATGCCGGCCGCCGCGACGGCGTCCGCAAGGGTTTGCCGGTCGTCGTTGGTGAAGGCCTGATCGGCCGTATCGTTGAAACCGGCGAGCGCGTCTCCCGTATCCTGCTGGTCAATGACCTGAACAGCCGTATTCCGGTCGCCGTGGGCATCGATCGCGAACGGGGCGTTCTGGCCGGTGACAACACAAGCCAGCCAAAAATCGCCTATCTGGTGGCGAATGCGAATGTGCCGGTCGGCTCGCGCGTCGTGACATCCGGACAGGGCGGCGTATTCCCGCCCGGCCTGCCGGTCGGCATCGTCGCCAGCGCCGGCCCGAATGACATCCGCGTTGAGACGTTTGTTTCATCCAATCGGCTGGAATATGTGCGTATAATGGACTTCGGCCTCGTGGGTGCGCTGGACGATGCCCCGCGCCGGAGCGGGGCGGCGGCAGAAGCAGATTAACCGCAGGCAAGCCTTGCCGTCCTACGGAGCAGGACCCGCCCTGGCGCCACGATGCTCCGGAGCGGGAAAAATTACGTACCCGCTGTCAGGCATTGAACATGCCCCGGCCCAATGTTTAGGGACCTTGTCGAAGCGATGAAAACGACAATCTGGCAACAGCTCGACGTCCTGTTGCGCAATACGACCCCGGTACTGGTCACCTTGTGCATGGTCATCGTCAGCGTGATGCCACTACGCCTGCCGGAAGCCAATTTTGTCATGCCGATGCTGACATTGATGTCGGTCTATTTCTGGTCACTGCATCGTACCGATCTGCTGCCCGCGACCGCCGTGTTCGCCATCGGCCTGTTTCTGGATATCCTGACAGGCCTGCCCCTGGGTCTGAACGCCTTCATCCTGCTGGGAGTCTTCGGCCTCTGTGTCACACAGCGGCGGTTTTTCTATAACAAATCCTTCGCGGTCATCTGGTGGGGATTCATGGTGGTCGCCGCCGCCGCGATGCTGATCGAATGGATCCTGATGTCGATTTACCTGGAAACGCTTGTGTCGCCAAAGCCCATCTATTTCCGGTATTTCCTGACCGTCGCGTTATATCCGCCGATCGCATGGCTGTTCGTTCGTATTCAGCGCTCCCTGCCGCAGGAGACCGTGTGACGTGACAACAGACAAGTCGCGCGAAAAGATTTTCAGCCGCCGCGCCGCGATGCTGACCGGCGGCCAACTCGTGCTGTTCGCCGGGCTGGGTGCGCGCATGTATTATCTGCAGGTGCTTCAGTCCGACCGGTATCGGACGCTGGCGGAGGAAAACCGCATAAACCTGCGGCTGCTGGCGCCGCCGCGCGGCCAGATAACGGACCGGTTCGGCGCCCCTATGGCGATCAACGTCCAGAATTACCGGGTCGTCATTATCCGCGAACAGGTTGACGATGTCGCGGCCACACTGGTTCGGCTGGAAAATCTCCTCGATCCCGGCTCGTTCGACCTGGACCGGATATTGCGCGACATCAAACGCCGCCGCGCCTTTGTACCCGTAACGGTGAGCGAGAACCTGTCCTGGCACGAGGTCAGCCGGCTGGAGGTCAATGCGCCCAACCTGCCCGGTGTCAGTATCGATGTCGGCCTGTCCCGCTACTACCCGCTGGGCCCTGTCGCCAGCCATGTCATGGGATATGTCGCTGCCGTTTCGGAGAAGGACCTGACCGGTGACCCGGTTCTGGAATTGCCGGGGTTCCGTATCGGTAAACGCGGTGTCGAGCGGTTTTTTGATACGGAACTTCGCGGCAAGGCCGGGAACAGCCAGGTTGAGGTCAACGCCTTCGGGCGGGTCATTCGCGAACTGGAACGCGATGACGGGGAACCCGGATCCGAAGTAGCGCTGACCCTCGATTCCACATTGCAGACCTTCACCGCCGACCTGCTCGCCAAGGAAAACAGCGCCGCCGCCGTCGTCATGGATGTGCATCGCGGTGACATCCTGGCCATGGTGTCATCGCCCGGCTTCAACCCCAACGCATTCAGCGAGGGGCTGAAAGGCAATGAATGGCGCGACCTTGTGCGCAACCCCTATGCTCCCCTCACAAACAAGGCGATCGCGGGACAATATCCGCCCGGATCGACCTTCAAGATCGTCGTGGCGCTGGCGGCGCTGGAAGCCGGGATTGATCCCGAGTACCGTGCCTTCTGTCGCGGCTTCACCAAACTCGGCAACCGGCAATTCCATTGCTGGAAGCGGCACGGTCATGGCCATATGGATATCCGGAGCGCCCTGCGGGAATCATGTGACGTTTACTTTTACGATATTGCCCTGAAACTCGGCGTCGACCGCATCTCCGAGATGGCGGAGAAAATGGGCCTCGGCGCGCGATTCAAATTTGAATTGTCCGAAGAGAAGGCCGGGTTGATGCCCACCCGCGCCTGGAAACGCGCGACCTATGGCCAGCCATGGCACAAGGGTGAGACCCTTATCGCCGCAATCGGCCAGGGCTACGTGCTGGCGACACCCCTGCAACTCGCGGTCATGACCGCGCGTCTGGTCAATGGCGGCAAGGCCGTGACGCCACAGCTGATCGTCAGGCCACGGCCTATCGATGGGGATGAGGATATTCCCGCCCGGCCCGAATTTGCCTCTATCGGCGTTTCCGATATCGCCCGCAAGACGGTCATGGACGCCATGGATCAGGTCGTCAACCATCCAAGGGGGACCGCTAAAAAATCGCGCATCAAGGACCCGACAATGGCGATGGGCGGCAAAACCGGCACGTCCCAGGTCCGCCGGATCAGCATGGCCGAACGCGACGGCGGCGTCCGCAAAAACGATGAAAAACCCTGGAAAGAACGCGATCACGCGCTGTTTGTCGGTTTCGCGCCCGTTGCTGCGCCACAATACGCAGTGGCCGTGGTGGTCGAACATGGCGGCGGCGGCTCTACCGCGGCCGCGCCCATT
>CAXBEC010000101.1:0-7838 GCA_963974145.1 uncultured Alphaproteobacteria bacterium
CGAGTTCATAAACATGGTCGCTTGGCGTTTTCCGACGGAGAATACCGCGGAATTTACCCCTGGTCCTATCTCCGGGAGATTGCGTCGAAAGAAGCGCTGCAGGAAGGCAAGTAATTGCTAACCCAACCCTGTTGCAACCGCCAGTCTGTCGTTCGAATGACAGCATATTTTTGCCGATATGGAGAAAACAACAATGGATGACATTCAATCAGGCCTGCACCATGTCGACGCAGACATTCTCGTTATTGGCGGTGGCACCGCCGGGCCAATGGCCGCATACAAGGCAAAATGCAAGAACCCCAACGCCAAGGTTGTGCTGCTTGAAAAAGCGAATGTAAAGCGCAGCGGTGCGATTTCGATGGGTATGGACGGCCTGAACAATACCGTCATTCCGGGCCATGCAACACCGGAGCAATACACCAAGGAAATCACCGTCGCGAATGACGGCATCGTGGATCAGAAGGCGGTTCTGCGTTACGCGGAAAACTGCTTCGACATCATCAATGAACTCGATTCCTTCGGCATCCGGTTCCAGAAGGACGAAACCGGCGAGTATGACGTCAAAAAGGTGCACCATGTCGGGACTTACGTTCTGCCGATGCCGAATGGCGACACGGTCAAGAAGGCGCTGTACCGCCAGTTGCGCCGCAAGCAGATCCTGATTTCAAACCGTTTCATGGCAACACGGCTGTTGAACGGCGCCGATGGCCGCATCGCCGGCGCGATCGCCGTCAACACCCGAACCGCCGAATTCCTCGTCATCCGCGCAAAGGCCGTCATCATGTGCCTCGGCGCCGCGGGCCGGCTCGGCCTGCCGACCTCCGGCTACCTCTTTGGCACATACGAAAACGCCGCCAACAGCGGTGACGGTTACGCCATGGCCTACCACGCCGGCGCAGAACTGACGAACCTCGAATGCTACCAGATCAACCCGCTGATCAAGGATTACAACGGGCCCGCCTGCGCCTATGTCGCCGGGCCATTCGGCGGTTATACGGCGAATAATGAAGGCATGCGCTTCATCGAATGCGATTACTGGTCTGGCCAGATGATGCAGGAATTCTACAACGAACTGCAGTCGGGCAAGGGTCCGGTTTTCCTCAAGCTGGATCATCTGCATGACGACACAGTCAAGGAAATCGCCAAGACCCTGCATAACGTCGAACGCCCGACGCGGGGTCGGTTCCACGACAATCGCAGCATCGATTACAGCCGCGAAATGATCGAGATGCATATCTCGGAAATCGGTTTCTGCTCCGGGCACAGCGCGTCGGGCGTGTGGGTAGATGAAAACGCCCGGACATCGATTCCCGGCCTGTACGCCGCCGGCGACATGGCCAGTGTTCCACACAATTACATGCTCGGCGCGTTTACCAACGGCGCGTTCGCGGGTGAAGATGCGGTCGACTTCATTGCCGAACACGATTTCGCCGGGTTCGATGACGGCCAGGTCGAAGCGGAAATGACCCGTGTCCTGGCGCCGACGAAGCGTGAGGACGGCATTCCGCCGAACCAGATTGAATACAAGACCCGCCGCCTGGTGAACGACTATCTGCAACCGCCGAAGGTGACCAAGAAGATGCAGCTGGCGCAGGATCGTTTTGCCGAAGTGCGCGACGACCTAAAGCAGATGGTCGCACGGGATTCACATGAACTGATGCGCTCGCTCGAAGCGCAGTCGATCCTGGATTGTGCGGACATGGCCGCGCATGCGTCCCAGTTCCGCACCGAAAGCCGCTGGGGCCTGTACCACCATTATGCCGATTATCCCGAAAAGGATAACGAGAACTGGTTCTGCCATGCGCAGCTCAAGAAAGACGAGAACGGCAAGATGACCAGCTTCAAGCGGCCGGTCGCTCCCTATGTGGTCGAGATCGATGACGAGGAAATGAGCGCATACGACAACCAGCGTGTCGAAGCGGGAGACTGACCGGATCAGCGACCCGCGAACCGTTCCGTTACAGATTCTGGAGAGCAAGAATGCCGATAGCCAATACACCCACCACCGTCCCCGTTACGGTCGATGAATCGAAATGCATCGCCGACAAGGGCTGCACCGTCTGCGTAGATGTCTGCCCGCTCGATGTTCTGCGGATCAGCGAATTATCGGGCAAGGCCTATATGAAATACGACGAGTGCTGGTACTGCATGCCTTGCGAGGCCGACTGTCCGACCGGCGCCGTAACGGTCAGCATCCCCTATCTTTTGAGGTAGTGTCATATGAGCGTATTCGAACCATTCGACTCCTTCGAGGATATCGACGATATCGTACTGAAGCTGGGCGACGACGATCCTAGTATTCGCCAAGTTGCGGTCATGGACCTGGCAGAAACGGCTAATCCCGAAGTTATTCCCTACATTGTGGAAGCACTGTCCGACATCAGCGACGACGTGCGTCTGCAGGCTGCCCGTATGCTTGAGAACTTCGATGGCGCGATCGTTGCCGCCGGCCTGGCCGGCGCGTTACAAGACCCAGCGCTGGAAGTTGCCGAGGCCGCCGCATTGAGTCTGGCGGAACTGAAAGATACCGATGCGGCAATACCATTATTGCCTTATGCGACGCATGAAAAACCGTTTGTGCGCGAAAAAACGCTCCAGGCATTGAAGGGACTCCGTCATCCGGATTCCCTGACACCGGCATTGAGTGCCCTTGCGGATCCGGTCGCGGAAGTTCGTATCCAGGCGGTTGGTGTCCTTGGCTACCTGCAACTGGAGGAGTCACTTCATGCCCTGATCGTCGCCTCGCGGGACGAGGATACGGAAGTCCGACGTGCCGCTCTTGGCGCGCTGGCCTATTCCCGCCTGCCGATCATCGCAGACGCGCTTGTCAAGGGACTCGGTGATCCGGAATGGCGGGTTCGGGAAATGGCGGCCGAAACGATCGGAAAAATCGGCTGCGCGGAGGGTATAGATGGATTGATCCTCAGCGTTTCTGACGAATACTGGCAGGTTCGGGTTCAGGCCATACGCAGTCTCGGAAAGCTTGGTGTCACGAAGGCGGTCCCGGTTATTGCGGGGGCCCTCGACCATGCGATCAGCAATTTGCGGAAGGATGCTGCCGCGGCCCTGGGCGAAATCGCCGATGCCGAAGCGCTGCCCTTTCTGGAAAGGGCGCTTGAGGATCCGGACCCGGACGTTCGCAAGAATGTACGCTGGGCCATTGGGCAAATAGCAGCGGCGTGAAACCTGCCTGACGATAATGGGCGTATACTGCGGCTGGAGGGACACAGATGACCCCCGCATCCGGAACCTTGCAGAAACAGGTGCGGCTGGTGGCCGGTTCTAAAAAGCCACCGCTTTACCTTCAGATTCGTCGCGAATTGCGGGACAGCATCGTAGACGGAACCTACGGCGTTTCCGAGAAACTGCCTTCGGAACATGATCTGATGGACCTATTCGGCGCAAGCCGCGTGACGGTTCGCCGCGCCCTGGTCGGCTTGCAGGAAGACGGACTGGTTGTCAGCCGCCGTGGCGAAGGCTATTTCGTTACACGGCCTGCCGTTGTCCAGGACCTCGGGCGGCTACAGGGCCTCGCTGAAGCCGTTGAACAATCAAGTCATATTGTGAGCTCGAAAGTGGTATCGACCCGCGAGGTCGCGGCCAGCGCAGAGATTGCCGATGCGCTGGCGCTGGAAACAGGCACCACCGTGTTCGAACTGAAACGGATACGCTATCTGAACCGTAATCCGCTGTCTTTCGACATCAGTTATTTTCCCCTGTCCCTGGGTAGAAAGCTGTCGGAATGCGACCTTGCCGGCAATGATGTTTACACTCTTCTCGGCGAGCTTCTGGATGACGACCTCGGGCATGCCGACTTCCTCATCGACGTTGCTGAAGCAACCGGCGAAATTTCAACGGCACTTGGTGTTGCCGACGGGCGACCGGTCATCCACGTCACAAGGGTGGCCTATATGAAGTCCGGTGCGCCAGTGGATTTTGAATATGTTTTCGGCATGCCCAATGCTTTCCGCTTCAAGGTCCTGGTGCCACGTTGGTGAAAGCTTCGCTGCTTATCACGCGAATATTGGTCGCGATTTTCATCGCGTCAGCAAGTCAGGTGAATGCATCGGCGGAAGGGTTGCCCCTGATTGAAATGCCGACGACGCCCGAGGCTCCAGACCTTGCACTGAACCGGTTGAACGGTGATTCCTTCGATATCAGATCGTATCGCGGAAAAATCATTGTCGTGAACTTCTGGGCGACCTGGTGTAGCCCATGCCTGAAGGAAATGCCCCTTCTTGAAGAAGCCTGGGCGTCACTCGAAAAAGAAGGCATCCTCCTCGTGGCGGTCAATCTCGGCGATACCCCTGACAAAATCCGGCGTTTTCTGAAGAACCGGCCCATCACCTTTCCGGTCCTGCTGGATTTTGACTCGGACACGTTCGGACCATGGCAAATTCAGGCATTGCCAACGACCTATATTGTGGGACCTGACGGGCATATCCACTATGGCGCCGTCGGTGACCGGGAATGGGCCGCGCCGGAAATTCTGGACACCATCAGAAGTTTGAAATAGCTGCTATTTTGCCGGCCGGCCACAGCAAACCCACTCATGACATTGCACCCAGGGCAGACGCGACAGGCCGCCATTTCTCCTTGTAGTCTCATCCGGGAGCATGAACTTGTCTGCTTGTCTTCGATCCGGATTGATCAAGAATTAACGCACCATTAACGAAGGTGCCGAGAATTTGTGCAGTCTAGCGCACCACCCGAAAATTCGCGTGATCGTCCGCACCAATGATTATTCAGCGATTCCATGCGCTTGATAAAAACCAAGGGTTTCCCTCAATCAGTTGGCACGTAACTCGCAGCCTTAATAGGCAAGGGTAATACAAGGCCCGTTACCCGACATGAATCAGGAGGCGCAGGAACATGCAGAAATCACGCATCTTAATCGCCGCAATTGGTGCGGTCGGACTGGCACAGTTCGGACCGGCAGCCCTTGCGGAAGAAATAGACGTTGGAGTCGGACACCAGAGCATGTGCACCGATACATACACGGCCGGCATTATCGTCAAGGAACTCGGCCTGCTCGACCAGCAACTCGCGGAACTGCAGAAGACCGAAAAATACAAGGATGCCACATTCAACGTCCGTTGGGCTGATTACAGTTCCGGTGGCCCCATCACCAACCAGATGCTGGCGAACAAGCTGAATATCGGCGTGATGGGCGACTACCCCCTGATCGTAAACGGCGCCAAGTTCCAGGAAACAAAAAGCCTTCGCACGCTCTATGTCGCCGGCACCGGCTATAACCTGAAAGGTTCGGGAAACGCCGTGGTCGTCCCGGTTTCCTCGTCGATCTACAAATTCGAAGAGTTGCGCGGCAAGGAAATATCCGTCCCGGTCGGCAGCGCCGCATGGGGCATGACCTTGAAAGCGCTACAGGATGCCGGCATTCCGAGTTCGGAGATAACGCTCAAGAACCAGAGTCCGGCGGTCGGCGCAGCCAATATCGCCAAGGCCAAGATCGATGCCCATGCGGATTTCTGTCCCTGGTCCGAACTGATGGAATTCCGGGGAACCGGCCGCAAGATCTATGACGGCAGCGAAACGACCATTCCTTATCTGCACGGTGTTGTCGTACGGCAGGAACTGGCGCAGGACTATCCCGAAGTCGTCGTTGCATTTCTCAAGGCGGTCATCGATGCCGGCAATTGGGTGCGCGAGGATTCGATGCGGGCCGCGGAAAACCTGGAGAAATGGACGGGCGTCGAGAAAGAGGTGCAGTACCTTTATTTCAGCAAGGGCGGTCATCTGACACTGGAACCGACGATCAAGGACAAATGGGTCGATGCGCTGAAGTTCAACCACGGCGTCCTGGCCCGCGAAAAGCAAATTCCCCCGCTCAATTTCGACGAATGGATCACGGATGACTACATCCGGGCGGCCTACAAGGAAAAATCGCTCGATTACGAAAAGGACCTGGCGTCCATTCATGATCCGAAAGTCGCCCATGCTGAACTGCCCCTGGAAATCTGGCATGCCAAGGACGGGATCAAAACCTATGCGACAATCGGCGAATTCCTGAAAGCTGTCGCGGAATTCCGCACCGTCGCACAGAAACTGAACGCCACCTATGTCTATGACAAGGAAACCGGACTGAAGCTGTTCGGCAAGATGGCGTTTTACGTCCAGGCCAAGGACGGCGCCATGACGACCTTCCTGAGGAAACAGGATGCAGATGCCTATGCCGGCACTATCGGCGGCAAGGTCATCGGGTTCGAGGACGCAATCAGCATGACGACCGGTTAACCGTCGACAACAGCGTTACCGCGGCGGGGGATATGGCTATCCCCCGCCGTTTCTCCCGGGAGAGGAAAAGGGAACCGAATGTCCGTACAACACAGCATTGCGCGCGCAAGCCGGCAGAACTCCGACGATACGACCCCCGGCCCCGCAACAACCGAAGTATCGCTACCAGACGCCATTGATGCGGCAAGTGTCGAAAACGCGTCACCGGAACCGTTCCAGATTCCGCAATGGTCCGTACGCTGGTCGATAAGAATCTTCGCGCTCATAATCGCGGTCGCCTTCTGGCACCTCCTGACCGAGTACGATTTCAACTACATAATGAACTTCGAAAACGTGCCCGACCCCACAGCCGTTCTCTTCGCGTTTATCGGGCATATTCAGACCTCGGAGTTCTATATCCACATCGCCGTCAGCATTAAGCGGATCCTGATCGGATACGGATGTGCCGCCGCGATTGGCATTGTCATCGGCTTGCTCATGGGACGTTCGAAGCTGGCCGAGGATTTCTTTATTTCCTATATTGAGGTATTGCGGCCGATTCCGGCAGTCGCCTGGATCCCGATGGCCATCCTGATGTGGCCGACCGAAGAATCCAGCATCATCTTCATTACATTTCTGGGGGCGTTGTTCCCCATTGTCCTGAACACCGCCCTCGGCGCGGAGCAGACCCCCGCGGTGCTGGTCAGGGCAGCACGATCGCTTGGCGCTAGCCAGATGGAAATCTTCTGGCACGTCGTCATTCCATCCGCACTGCCGAGCATCGCCGCCGGACTGGCCATCGGCATGGGTGTGTCCTGGTTCTCCTTGCTCGCCGGTGAAATCATCAGCGGTCAATACGGCATCGGCTACTTCACCTGGGCCGCCTATTCGCTGATCGAATACGACAATATTGTCGTCGGCATGCTGGTCATCGGCGGTCTCGGTACGCTTTCGACATTTCTGGTACGCCTGGCCACCAAACCATTCCTGCGCTGGCAATCACTGGAGAAAAACTGATGAAAGCCGCTGCATCTGGCCTGAAACTGGCAATCCGGGAACGCCCCTGGGTCTGGGTTGGCACCCTTACAGGCTTCATCGTCGTCTATCATCTCGGGCTTCTTGCAACGATGCTGGTCCGGTTCGGCAATATCCCGAATTATGTGACGGTCTATGACTGGCCCGGCAATGTCTGGCGCATCCTGGTCAGCACGCCATCCCTGATGGACGCAATCAATATCATCGGTGACGAGTGGCTCGTTGAAATCGGCTACATGAATTACGACTACGGAAACGGTATTTCCGAGTGGGCGATGAACGTCGTTCCACCCAAGCTGTTTCTCATTACGATGGCTGCCGTGCTCGTCGCCAGTTTCATCGTACTGCTGATGCGGCCAAAGGCGGCGGCATGTCCTGTCAGCCCCGGGGCGAATGCCGTTGCCGCGGTATCGGGCGGCGCCACACTGGTGGGGTTGAGCAGCGCAACACTGAGCTGGGTTGTCTGCTGTGCAACCCCGACCTGGGTCGTCAGCCTGGCCATGATGGGGATGAGTACATCCCTCGCGCTCTGGCTTGAACCGCTTGGCGATTTCATCACCATCGGCGGG
>CAXBEC010000102.1:0-7816 GCA_963974145.1 uncultured Alphaproteobacteria bacterium
CCAGACGCGGTGATTGCCGCCGCCGCCGTGTCGATTTCCGATGCGGTCCGGGAAACCAGAGTCACCGCCGCGCCGGCGTCGGCCAGCGCAGTCGCCGCCGCCCGCCCGATCCCGCGCCCCGCGCCGGTGACCAGCGCGCGGCGGCCATCAAGCCGGAAGGACGGCGTCTTTGCCAGGTCCATGCCCTACTCCACCGCCGTCGCGTATTCGACGTTGCGGCCCCCGTACCGGCGCACGCGGATATTGGCCTGCTCCGCATGGCCGGCGAACCCTTCCAGCATACAGAGCCGCGAACAATAGGCGCCGATATGGGCGCTGGCCTCGTCGGTCAGGACCTTCTGGTAGGTGCAGGTCTTGAGGAATTTGCCGACCCACAGACCGCCGGTATAGCGCGCCGCGCGCTTGGTCGGCAGGGTATGGTTGGTGCCGATCACCTTGTCGCCATAGGACACATTCGTGCGCGGGCCGAGGAACAGGGCGCCGAAATTGGTCATGTTGTTCAGGAAGTAATCCGGATCGCGGGTCATCACCTGGACATGCTCAAAGGCCAGCCGGTCCGCCTCCGCCACCATTTCCTCATAGGAATCGCAAAGGATGACAGCGCCATAGGCGTCCCAGGATGCCCGCGCGATTTCCGCCGTTGGCAGGATACCCAGCAACCGGTCTATTTCCGCCAGCGTATCCTTCGCCAGCGCTTCGGAATTCGTCAGCAGGACCGAGGGCGAAGTGGGGCCGTGTTCGGCCTGACCCAGCAGGTCGGTGGCGCAGATTTCGCCGTCCACGCTGTCATCGGCAATGACCAGGGTTTCCGTCGGTCCGGCGAACAGGTCGATGCCGACCCGGCCGTAAAGCTGCCGCTTGGCTTCGGCGACGAACATGTTGCCCGGCCCGACCAGCATGTCCACCGGATCGATTGTCTGGGTGCCCAGCGCCATCGCCGCCACCGCCTGGATGCCGCCCAGCACGTAAATTTCATCGGCGCCGCCCAGATGCATCGCCGCCACGATGGCGGGATGCGGCCCGCCCTGGTGCGGCGGCGCGGTCGCGATGATGCGTTTCACGCCGGCGACTTTCGCGGTCACGACGCTCATATGCGCGGAGGCGACCATCGGATATTTGCCGCCGGGCACATAGCAACCGACACTGTTGACCGGGACATGCTTGTGACCCAGCACCACGCCCGGCAGCGTTTCCACCTCGACATCCTGCATGCTGTCGCGCTGGTGCTGCGCGAAATTGCGGACCTGCGCCTGGGCGAATCTGATGTCCTCAAGATCCCGTTTGGCGACCTTGCCCATCGCCGCCTCGATTTCCTGTTCGGAAAGGCGAAAGCGTTCCGGCGACCAGTTGTCGAATCGCTGCGACAGTTCGCGAACCGCCGCGTCGCCTTCCGCCGCGACCGTGGCCAAAATCTCCTCGACAGCCTGCCGGACCTTCGCATCGTCGTCTGCCACATCCTCTGCCGCCCGGCCCGTCTTCAGATACCTTGCCATTTTCGTCTCCTGTTTATTTCCTGTTCAGGACATACCATGCCCGGCGGGCCGATGTGAGCGCATTTGCAGCATAATTGCCGGGAACCAAGTTGTGCCTGTCCGGGTAATTGGATAACGTGAATTGGAACTGTTCTGAACCCGTCTCTTCCATCGTCAGCGAGAAACGTAACATGCACGGTACGCGACAACGGTCGGAAACGGACCGCTCGGCCCTTCTGACACGCTACAGGAATGTCAGGCTGGCAACCGAGGATCTCGCCGCACCGCTATCCGCCGAAGACCAGCAGGTTCAGTCCATGGAGGACGCCAGCCCGACCAAATGGCACCTTGCGCATGTCAGCTGGTTTTTCGAAACCTTCATCCTGGTGCCCTTCGCCAGATCCTATACGCCTTTCGATGCGTCGTTCGGTTACCTGTTCAATTCCTATTACGAGGCTGTCGGCCCCCGGCATGCGCGGCCGCGGCGAGGCATGCTGACCCGGCCGGCGCTGTCGCAGGTGATGGAATACCGGGCCCATGTCGACGACGCGATGGCGGCATTCATCGAATCCGCCCCGGCTGAGCAACTGCGTGAAGCCCTTGCACGGATCGAACTGGGCCTGAATCACGAACAGCAGCATCAGGAACTGGTGCTGATGGATATCAAGCACATGTTCTCGTGCAATCCGCTCAACCCCGCCTACAGCAACGCGCCGCGGGAAGCGGGCGCGTCATCGCGGGCGCTCGACTGGCTCGAAATTCCCGGCGGCATATACGGGATCGGTCATACGGGCGATGG
This sequence comes from uncultured Alphaproteobacteria bacterium, assembly GCA_963974145.1. Taxonomy (GTDB): domain Bacteria; phylum Pseudomonadota; class Alphaproteobacteria; order UBA8366; genus MarineAlpha4-Bin1. The sequence goes on from CAXBEC010000102.1 coordinate 2,272, forward strand.
TTTCGCGTTCGATAACGAGGGTCCGCGCCATGAGGCCCTGCTGCAGGATTTCCGTATCGCATCGCGGCCCGTCACCAACCGCGAATACATCGATTTCATTGAGGACGGTGGATACCGGCATTCGGAATTCTGGCATATGGATGGCTGGGGCACCGTCAACCGGGACGGCTGGCAGGCGCCGCTATACTGGTCGCGCCATGATGCGGAATGGCGTGTCTTCAGCCTTTCCGGCGAAGTCGGCGTCGAACCGGATGCACCCGTCTGTCATGTCAGTTATTACGAGGCGTCCGCCTATGCGGCCTGGGCGGGGAAACGGCTGCCGCTGGAAACCGAATGGGAAACGGCGGCGACCTGTTCAGGCCGATCCGACGGTGGCGACACAGAGGGCCCGGCCCTCCAGGCGGCTGGCGGTGTCTGGGAATGGACAGCCAGCCCCTATACCGCCTATCCGAAATTCGAAACACCGCCGGGTGCGATTGGTGAATATAACGGGAAATTCATGGTCAATCAGATGGTGTTGCGTGGCGGCAGCTTTGCCACGCCGCCCGGCCACAAACGGAACACCTATCGTAATTTCTTCTACCCGCATCAGCGATGGGCCTTCAGTGGCATCCGTCTCGCTGATAACGGCTGAGCCGCAAACAGATCAGCAGTCGGTAACCGCCGCTGTGGAGGCCGCCTCACTCTCTTCAGAGGAAATCTCGGTCTTCCTGGCCTCGGCCTTTTCCCGTTTGGCTTCTTCCCGCGCGGCTTTCTTCGCGGCCTTTCCGCGTTCGCGTTCCATACGTTCAAATTTGTAATTCGGTTTGCGCGGCATCGTTAATCCTTTCGTTCGGCCTTGCGAGGCAAGCTTTACCAGCACACCTCTCGTGGCCCGGCTCGCTGAGCCGTATTGTATTATCGATCAATCTGACGGCAGATTCATGGAATAGATTTCTTTCATCGACCCCAGAACGGTCTGATCAAAAACAAAAACCTCAGGCGAGGTTTTCGCCCGAGGTTCGTTCACACGAAGGTGGTTGCGGCGCTAACGCCGCATGCCTTCAGTGTCAGTCAAGCGCTACCAGATTTTCGGCAGAAGATTTGCCGTTCCGACCCGGAACCAGCTCATATTCTACTTTCTGTCCTTCACGCAATGTCGACATACCTGCCTGTTCAACGGCGGAAATGTGGACAAAGGCATCGTTCCCGCCGTCATTCGGCTGGATGAAACCAAAACCCTTTTGCGGGTTAAACCATTTAACTGTGCCTTCTGGCATATTCAATACTCCTTGGTACTCTAACGTGGTTGCTATGTTCGGAACTCGGGCGGCTGTCGGTCGTACGAATTCGGTGAAAGGTTAATCTATCGCGAAAATTGTCCCGCGTCACGCGGCCTGTTTGGTATTTCCACGATTGGAGCGACGACGCCGACGTTGCGGCGCAGCTTTCGGTTTCGAAGTTTCCACTTCGCCGGTATTTTCGGCCCGAAACGCATGATCATTCACAACCGTAAGCCGCCCGCCTGTCAACTTCTCAATTGCGCGCAGGTAAGGCCTTTCCTCCTGGTCACAGAACGACAGGGCAATACCACTTGCGCCGGCCCGCGCGGTGCGGCCGATCCGGTGCACATAGCTCTCGGGCTCGTTCGGCAGTTCGAAATTGACGACATGGGTCACGTCATCGATATCAATGCCGCGCGCGGCGATATCCGTGGCCACAAGAACCCGCACCTTGCCATCGCGAAACGCCGCCAGCGCCCGCTGCCGCGCATTCTGCGACTTGTTGCCATGGATGGCCTCGGCGGGAACGCCCGCCTTGCCGATATGTTCAGCGACCCGGTTGGCGCGATGCTTGGTCCGGGTGAACACGATGACCCGCGCAAGCGCCGGGTCCGCCAGCAGATCCTGCAACAGCGCCCGTTTCTGCGACGCCGGAACATGAAAGACACTCTGCGCAATCAGTTCGACGGTCGTCGCTGCGGGAGTCACTTCGACCCGGGTCGGTTTGATCAGGATTTCCTGTGACAGCTTGGCCACATCGTTCGGCATGGTGGCCGAAAACAGCAATGACTGCCGTTTCTTCGGCATGGTGGCGATGACCCGACGGACGTCGCGCACGAAGCCCATGTCGAGCATACGGTCGGCCTCGTCCAGCACAAGCGTGTGTGTCTCGTCGAGCTTCACATGGCCCTGCCCCATGAGGTCGAGCAGACGGCCCGGCGTGGCGATCAGCACATCCAGCCCCTTGGACAGCGCCGTTACCTGCGGGTTCTGTCCGACACCGCCGAAAATGACGGCGTGCCGGAAATTGTAATACTGGCCATAGGTCTTGAAACCTTCACCAATCTGGATCGCCAGTTCACGCGTCGGCGCCATCACCAGGACGCTGGGCTTGCGCGGCCGGGGCTTCGTGCCCGCCTCGGCAAGACGCTGCAGGATCGGCAGCGCAAAGGCCGCCGTCTTGCCGGTCCCGGTCTGGGCGATACCGAGGATATCGCCGCCTTCGAGCAGTATGGGGATCGCCTGTTCCTGAATCGGGGTCGGCGTTGTGTAATTTTCGCGCGCAAGCGCACGGAGAAGAGGCTCGGCAAGGCCGAGCGCCGCAAAACTAGAAGATGTCAATTTATTGTATTTCCCTTTTGCGCCTTCAGACGGGCATCACCGATGCAACGCCGTCACCTGAGGGCTTTTAGCCCTGGTCCCATGCGCAAATGGAAACAGAAACTTGCCGGACACATTGTTCCGCAAAAAAGGCGCTACCGATGAAATCAGGCGCGCGTTGCGCTATTGCGAGGTCCGTTACCTGATTGAGATGGGCCTTTCGCCCTGAAGTGTCAAGGTAATTCGCCCGCTCAACATCTCCCGTGCCCCCGTAACAGGCCGTGAAACAGCGATTTGACGCTGCGGATTCTGGCATGCGATGCTCAGCGGCCGTTCCAATTATCTGTATTTCTTTCAGACAAGGAAGCCAACATGACGCTGGAAATCAGACCCCTGAGTGACGCACTGGGCGCGGAGGTAACGGGACTCGATCTCACGCAGCCATTGGGTCAGGACGACCTTGCCGCGGTCAAGCAGGCCTATATGACCCACCACCTGTTGTGCCTGCGCAGCGCGCCGCTGACGCCGCCCCAATTTGCCGCCTTTTCCAAACAGTTCGGCGAACCGCAATTGCAGCTTGTGCGCCGCAGGCGGAACGAAGCGGCACCGGAAGTGGCGATTCACGAAACCACCTACGAAAAGCCGGAAGACAAGCCCGACGACATGCAGATGATCCGGCTGAGCGGCTGGCACACGGATGATTCCTTCATGGAGGAGCCCTGCCGCTACACGCTGCTGCAGTCGGTGGCAATTCCGGATTCAGGGGGACAAACGCGGTTCTGCAATGTGGCGAGAGCCTATGCCGAACTGACGGACGCGGAAAAGCGACGGCTGGAAGGCCTCAGGGCGGTGCATGATTACGATACCAGGCGCGCCCCGGCCCGGCCCACGGCCCTGACGCAGTCGGAAAAGGCGGAAACCCGCGAGGTCATCCACCCGCTGGTCATCAACCATAAGGAAACCGGAACGAAGGCAATTTATTACAACTTCAACCGGACCGACCGAATCGTCGATATGGACCGGGCGGAAAGCGACGCGCTGCTCGACTGGGTCAATGAAACGATCACCCGGCCGGAATACCGCTATGAACACGAATGGCGCGTCGGAGACATCCTGTTCTGGGACAATCGCGGCGTCATACATTCGGTCAATATGGACTTCCCCGTGGGGCAGAAACGGATACACCAGCGGGTGATGCTCAAGGGCGACCGGCCCGCCTGATGATCTCGGTGTGAAAGGAACCACTGGCGCGGGAAATCATGTATAACCGCGCAGACAATAATAGAAACCGAGGGAGGTATCATGAAACTGTTCGATCTGGACGGACGCGTCGCCATCGTCACCGGCGGGAATGGTGGCATTGGCCTTGGCATGTGCCGCGGACTGGCCGATGCGGGGGCGTCGGTCGTGGTGGCTGCCCGTAACGCGGAAAAGGGCGCGGCCGCGGTCGCGGAATTGCGGGAACGTGGCGGGACCGCGGAATTTGTCGCGGTTGACGTGGACAGCGAGGATTCCTGCCACGCCATGGTCGCCTCGACGGTCGAGAAATTCGGCCGGTTGGACATCCTGGTCAACAATGCGGGGATCAGCATCCGCAAACAGCCGGAAGACTACGATCTGGCGGAATTCAAGAAGGTCATCGACACCAACCTGAACAGCGCCTTCGCCTGCTGCCAGGCGGCCTATCCCGAAATGAAGAAGGCCGGTGGCGGCAAGATCATCAATATCGGTTCGATGATGTCCATATTCGGCGCCGAGTTCGCCGCGCCCTATGCCTCCAGCAAGGGCGGGATCGTGCAGATGACACGGGCGCTGGCCTGCGCCTGGGCGAAAGACAATATCCAGGCGAATTCCATCCTGCCCGGGTGGATTGATACAGACATGACAATAACCGCGCGACAGGTGGTCAAAGGGTTGCATGAAAATGTACTGGCCCGGACCCCCGCGGGGACCTGGGGCCATGTCGACGATTTTGCGGGCATCGCCGTATTCCTGAGCAGCCATGCCTCGGATTTTGTGACCGGCACCGCCATTCCCATCGACGGCGGCTATTCGATCAAGGCCTGACTTAACCGAGAGAAGCGCCATGACACCCGAAGATATCTGCAAACACGATTTACGCGCGCTGACCGCCGACCAGCGGGACTTTTATTTTGCCAACGGGTTCGTCAGCATCGACAGCATCGTCGGCGACCCCTGGCTGGCGCGCCTGCAGGAACTGGCCGGCGACTTCCTGGACCAGAGCCGCTCGGTCACAACGTCAAACGAGGCTTTCGACCTGGGCCCCAATCACAGTGCCGAACATCCGCAGATGCGGCGGCTGCGGGCCACGATCGACCGGCATCCGGATTTCTGGCGATTCGCCTGTGAATCCGTGTTTACCGATATCGCTGCCGACCTTTGCGGCCCGGATGTGAAGTTCCACAGCGCCAAGCTGAACTACAAATGGCCTGGCAAGGACGAGGTCGTGAAATGGCACCAGGACATCCAGGCATGGCCGCACACCAATTACAGCCCCGTGACGCTGGGCGTCTATCTGGACGATGTCACGCCTGAAATGGGGCCGCTGACCTGTATTCCCGGCAGCCATGAAGGGCCACTGTTCCGGCATACCAGGCCCGATGGCAGCTGGACAGGGTCCGTGTCCGAGGCGGATATGGCCACGGTCGATACGACCGGCGCCATCGCGTCCGGCGGACCGGCCGGCACCGTTGTCGCCATCAATTGCCGGACCATTCACGGTTCGCAGCACAACATTTCGACCAGGCCGCGTCCCATGCTGCTCTATGTCTATTCCTCGGCCGATGCTTTCAGCTGGATGCCCCTGCCGGCGCCGACCAGCAAGACCGGCGAAATCGTCTGCGGCAAACCCGCCGACATGCCGCATATGGACCCGCGCCCCTGCCCGGTGCCGCCGAACTGGGACAAGATCGGCTATGGCTCCATCTACACGGCGCAAAAGG
>CAXBEC010000103.1:0-7785 GCA_963974145.1 uncultured Alphaproteobacteria bacterium
CCGCAACGCCCTCAAAGGTCGTCCGCGCCCGGGCCGCGGCATCCACCATGACCGGGCCCTGTTTCGCCAGGGAATCCATGGCGTCGCGCAGCTGCTTTTCGGCCGCTTCACTGGTTTTGCCCAACCTATCCGTCTGCTGCCGGTAGGCGTCCGACAGTTCCGACAGGCGCGCCGCAACCTGATCCGAAGCCCCGGTCAGGTTTCCGGACTGCTGTGCAAACGCATCACCGATCAGTTGCATGTTCCGCGCCGCCTCCGCCGCCGAACGGGACAGTTCCTCCGCCTGGAGGCGCAGGCCTTCGCGATTGTCGTCCACCTGCAGCCCGGCCTGCATGGATGCGGTCGTCAGGCGTTCACTCTGTTCATTGAACCGTTCGCCGACATCCCGCAGCAGCCGCAGCGCCGTCTGGACGGCTTCGTTGAGTCCCCCGGATTCGCTGTGAAAGGCGCGGCCGGCTTCCATGATCCGCTTGATGACCTGATCGGCAACGGCAACCAGCTGGTCGACCTGCTGCGCCAGAGTCTGGCCGATTTCCTCGGTCCGGGCACCGGCATTTTCCGAAGCCTTGTTCAGCAGCAGCGCCTGCTCATCGACGGATTGTCCAATCGCCTTCACCTGTTCATTCAGGTTGATCACCAGGTCGTTCAGCGCCTGGTTATCCTCGCGCAGGCTTTCGCGAATACGCTGCGCCGTCTGGACCGCCTGATCGGAGGATTCCGACAGTTCCTCGGTCTGCTGGCGGATGGCATCGCGGATTTCCCGGACCTGATGCGACGCGTGATCCGATGCGGACCGCAGGTCGTGGCTTTGTTTCTGCAACAGGTCGCCAACGGAGCGCGCCTGTCCGGCTGCCCAATCCGCCGATTCACGCAGAGCCTGCGCCTGCGTGCGCAGCAGGTCGCTGATACCCTGCGCATGGACCGTCGCGGGTTCGAAGGCTTCGCCGACCTGTCGGCTGCCCTCGCGCAGGACGGCGCGCATCTCCTCGGTCCGCGAACCGAGCATGGTTTCGATCTGCTGGGCCTGCTCCGACGCCCGTTCCGACATGGACGACAGGGCCCCGACCTGGCGTTCCAGGGCTTCACGGACCGCATCCGCCCGAATGGCTGCAAGATCCGACGCCTTGGAGACCTCGCTGGCCTGGACGCGCAATGCCTCGCCCATGGCGCCGACCTTCTGTGCCGCCATTTCGCCTGCGCGGGTCAATTGCTGGCCCTGGCGCAACGAGGCATTGTCGACGGCGGTCGCCTGGCTGGCCAGGGTCGTGGCGACATCCGCCAGCTCCGCGCCCTGCGCCGCCAGCGATTCGCGAATGCTTTCGGTATGCGTCGCAGCCCGATCCGCCGTCTGGGCTATATCGTTCACCTGCTGGTGCATGGCCGTCATCAGCTCGTTCGCATCCGTAACCATGCGTTCGATCGTGGTCGACAGGTCATCCGACCGGCGCGACAACCCCTCGTCGATACGCGACAGGATCGTGTTCGTCGCCTCGCGCAGGCTGATGCCCAGCTTGTCGACACGCGCGGTCGATACCGCAATCATCTCGTCCACCGCCGATTCATGCTTGCCCAGCGCCGATTGCAGGGTCGCCTGCAGCGCGTTGCCATGGCGGCTCAATGCGTTGCCCAGCCGGTCGATTTCCTCCCCGGTGCGGGTTGCCACATTGGTCAGCGCATGGGCCTGGATATCGAAGGATTCCTTCAGCCGTTCCGTCACCCGCGAGGTCTGTTGCCGCAGTTCGACGGAGATGTCATGCGCCCGGGCCGCGGCCAGTTCGCTTGCCGCGTTCAGGTCGGATGCACCTTTACCAAGCGTCTCGCCAATCGAGGTGGAACGGGTGGCTGCGGCGTCGGCGGCATGGGACATCGTTTCCGTATATTCGCGGAACAGCGTGCCCATATCCTTGACCTTGTCGGCCGCGCGATCGGATGCGCTTTCAAGGTTACCCGCCATGTCGCGCAGGGTCTTGGCGATCTCCTCGGACTTTTCCACCGAGCGGCGATGGACGGTGGAAAGCTCCGTCGTCTGCCGGTCGGTAATTTCGCGCACCGCCGTCTGTTGCGATTCAAACCGGTCGGCCAGCATGGACAGGGCGCTGGCCTGTTCCGACAGGATGCTGCGCAGTTCCGTCACTTCGGTGGCGGCATGGTCCGTTGCATCGTTCAGCGCGCCCGTGTTCTGCGCCATCACATCGGCGACTTCGCTCAACTGAATCGCCGCGCGGTCGCTGGCCCGGTTCAGCGCATCCGTCTGTTCGCGCAACAGATCCGCCACGGTCTGGATACGGGATTCCGCGTCTTCCGCCGGATAGGTCAGCAGGGCAAGCTGCCGGCGCAGGGTTTCGGTATGGTGCTGTAATTCCCGGTTCGGCCGCACGAAGACCAGCACGAGCCACAGGAAGGCCAGCGGCACGGAAACCCCGGCGATCAGCGCCGCCAGTTCATGTGGCAGCATCGCGCCCAGAAAGGACCAGCCGAGATAGGCCTGCACATACCAGGCGGAAAGGCCGAGCCACAGCCCGGAGACCACTGCACCCGCGCCGAACAAACGTCGCGAATACCGCGCGGCGCGGGCCGCGACAACGGCGATATCCTCGCCCGGCGCGATCTGTACGTGGCGCCCGGAACGGGGCAGTTCGGTAACGTTAGCCGGCATGCCGTAAACCTACGCTTATTCAGAAAAAAGATAAACGCATCTTGAGGGTGCCTCTCCCTCTCCGGTATTCAGGCCGCCTCGCGGCGGCGGCGGATGAGCTGGATGATCTCGCGTGCGGCGACGGGGATATTCGTGCCGGGGCCATAGATCGCGGCCACGCCCAGCGCCTTCAGTTCATCATAATCCTTGGGCGGGATCACCCCGCCGCACACCACCAGGATATCGTCGGCGCCCTGTTCCTTCAGCGCTTCGATCAGCGCCGGCACCAGGGTGCGGTGCCCCGCCGCCTGGGACGACACGCCGATGATATGCACATCATTTTCGACCGCCTGGCGCGCCGCTTCCTCCGGCGTCTGAAACAGGGGTCCGATATCCACGTCGAACCCGATATCGGCAAAGGCGGTGGCGATGATCTTCGCGCCGCGGTCATGGCCGTCCTGCCCCAGCTTGACCACCAGCATGCGGGGCCGACGCCCCTCCTCCGCCGAAAAGCCGTCAATGTCGGCCTTGATTTCCGCATAGGCCGTGTCCTGGTCGTAGGCGGCGCCATAGACGCCGGAAATCGCGCGGATTTCGGCGCGATGCCGGGTAAACGTTTCTTCCAGCGCATCCGATATTTCGCCCACCGTGGCGCGGGCGCGGGCCGCATCAACCGATAGCGCCAGCAGATTACCCGCCCCCGAGGCCGCCGCCGCGCCCAGCGCGCGCAGCGTTTCCTGGCAGCGGGCCTCGTCGCGGGTGTCGCGCACCGTTTTCAGCCGGCGCACCTGTGCCTCGCGCACGGCGGTGTTGTCGATGTTCAGGATATCGACCTCATCCTGTTCCGCCGCCTGGTACTTGTTAACGCCGACGATGACTTCCTCGCCCCGGTCGATCAGCGCCTGGCGGCGCGCTGCCGATTCCTCGATCCGCAGCTTCGGAACACCGGCAACCACCGCCTTCGTCATGCCGCCCAGTTCCTCGACCTCGTCGATAATCTTGCGGGCTTCCTCGATCAAATTCGCGGTCAGGCTTTCGACATAGTAACTGCCCGCCAGCGGGTCGATCACCTTTGTAATCCCGGTTTCTTCCTGCAGCACAAGCTGGGTATTCCGGGCGATCCGCGAGGAAAACTCGCTGGGCAGGGCCAGCGCCTCGTCAAAGGCATTGGTGTGCAGCGACTGGGTGCCGCCCAGCCCCGCCGCCATCGCCTCGACGGTGGTGCGAATGATGTTGTTGTAGGGGTCCTGCGCCGTCAGCGACACGCCCGAGGTCTGGCAATGGGTGCGCAGCATCAGGGATTTTTCGTCTTTCGGCTGGAACATGTCCTGCATCAGGGTCGCCCACAGCACGCGCGCGGCCCGCAGCTTGGCAATTTCCATGAAGAAATTCATGCCGATGCAGAAGAAGAAGGACAGCCGCGGCGCAAAGGCGTCGACATCCAGCCCCTTGGACAGCGCCGCGCGGACATATTCGATGCCGTCGGCGATGGTATAGGCGAGTTCCTGCACGCAGGTCGCACCCGCTTCCTGCATGTGGTAGCCGGAAATCGAGATGGAATTGAATCGCGGCATGTTCTGCGCCGTGTATTCGATAATATCGGCGACGATCCGCATCGAGGGTTCGGGCGGATAGATATAGGTGTTGCGGACCATGAATTCCTTCAGCACATCGTTCTGGATGGTGCCGCTGAGCTTCGCCTGCGGAACGCCCTGTTCCTCGCCGGCGACGATGAAACTCGCCAGTACCGGCAGCACCGCGCCATTCATGGTCATGGAAACCGACATCTGGTCGAGCGGAATACCGTCGAACAGGATCTTCATATCCTCGACCGAGTCGATCGCGACCCCGGCCTTGCCGACATCGCCGATCACGCGGGGATGGTCGCTGTCATAGCCCCGGTGGGTGGCGAGGTCGAAGGCAATGGACAGGCCCTTCTGCCCGGCTTCCAGGTTGCGCCGGTAATAGGCGTTGGATTCCTCCGCCGTGGAAAACCCGGAATACTGCCGGACGGTCCAGGGCCGCGCGGCATACATCGTGGCCCGCGGGCCGCGCCGGAAAGGCGGCATCCCGGGCAGGGAATCCAGACCGTCCAGCGAATCAGTATCGGCAGCCGTGTAGAGCGGCTTGACGTCGATCCCTTCGAGCGTCTGCCAGGTCAGGTCGTCGGGATTGCCGCCGCGCATTTCGCGTTCAGCCGCAATCTGCCATTCATCCAGCGTCTTCTTCGGAAAATCAGCCATGTTCGCGCCACCATTCCATACCGGTCTCCCGACTTATATCGGCGATACAGGTTAAGTGTCCAATAACCGATTCCTGCAAAGATTCTTGCGCCGCTTCGCTTTAGTTGGCCAGACCGAAAGCCGGACGCATCCGGACACCGAGCCAGGTGCCGCATAATGCCGCCGCGATCCACAGCCAGCCATGCAGGCTGGTCGAAGCAACGCCGGAAAAGAACGCGCCGATATTGCAGCCGAAGGCGATTCGCGCGCCATAGCCCATCAGCAGCCCGCCGATCACGGCGGCCGCAAGGGATTTCGGCGGCATGCGCAGCTGCGGCGCGAAACGACCCGCCAGCCCGGCGGCAAGCAGCGCCCCCAGAACGATGCCGCAATCCATCACGAAGGTATCGTCCCGCAGCAGACTGCTGTTCAGCGCGTTTTCGGTGAAGCCACCGCGCCAGAACCACACGCCGGTCGGATCCCAGCCCAGGAACCGGGCTATTTTCGCGCCGGTCAGTGTAAACCCCCAGGTTATCGACCACGGATAGCCCGCAATGATCAGTGACAGCCAGTTCAGGACCGCCAGAGCGGCGCCACCCCAGATGAAGGGCCAACCGCCGGTTACCAGGCGCTGCAGAACAGGTCGGGATTGAACGGGGCGCGGATTAACGCGCCCCCAGCGTTTCAGAAAAAGATAAATTGCCAAAAACACGGCAAGCTGCAGCAGCATCGCGGGCGTCCAGCCCAGCACCTCACCCAGCGCAATCCCCGGGAGGCGCGGCGTCGCGGCCCACCATTGCATATGCAGGCTGGCCCAGAAGGACCCCGCAATGAACGCGGCCAGCGTGGCGACCATTCGGGTACTGCCGCCGCCAAGAGTAAACAGGGTGCCCGAACCGCAGCCATTGCCAAGCTGCATGCCAATCCCGAACAGGAAGGCACCTATGGCGACCTGCACGCCCACCGGCGCCACCGCACCGCCGACCGCATGGCCAAATGCCGTGCCCCCTGCCAGCGTCGGAGCGAACAGTATCGTCGCGACAGCCAGCATCAAAATCTGTGGTTGCACCCCGGAAACGTCCCGACGCACGATCATCCAGCGAAAGGCCGACGAGAAACCAAAGGCGGCATGATAGAGTACGAGACCCATCAGTGTCCCAAGCCCGAACAGCGTCACGATGCGCCAGCCATCCGGTGCGAGCTGCCAGACCATGATTCCGATCAGCGACAGGCCCGCCAGAAGGACGGGCCGCTGCATTTCGAGGCCGGTGGCGGTATCTGGCAGGGAGACGGCCATCGCGTACCGGATCAATCCCGAACGGTCTGTTTGACGATGGCGGCCCAGATGGCATCGAGTTCCGCGGCCATCTCATCCAGCGCCGCGCTTTCATAGGGGGCGAAAATTGCGCCGGGAGAGCGATAGGTCAGCGTCGCCGTACCGTCCGCATTCTCCGTTATATAGAACCGCAGTGGCGCCTCGATGCCCGCCGGAACACTCGCCGCCAGCATACGGACGGCGAAATCATTGCGATAGACACCGAGAACGATATTGCCGGCAATTTTGATGCCCCGGCCTTCGGCGCCGGTACTGGCGCTGGCCCGGGTCACCACGAACATGCCGTTCGCTTCGACCGCGGCTTCCAGCCGCTGGCGCAGCTCGGCAAAGCCATGTGTCGTCGCAATGACCTGCGTTCCGGGATAGGGCGTTGCATTGGCAGCACCCGCCTGGGGAGAAGCAGCCATGAACGCCGCCATCAGAAAAACGACGCTCGCCATCCACCAGTGCATGTTGCGTTGTGCCACCACAGCCGACTCCTCCTTGCATTCAGACAATGCAATGCGAAGCCGTTACCCTACCGGAACAGGAGACGCCCATATGGGCCCGATCAAGCAGACGTGAGTAAACGCTACCAGCGAAAAAGAGGCATGGCATAGGTCGGCGCCTGCCCCATGCGTTCACAGACCGCGTCCAGTTTTTCGGGATCAATAGTGTCCGAACTATCCAGGCCGATTTCCTTGCCATGGATGCCGCCGCCAATCAGGACCGAGTCAATTCCGGCCCGGTTGGCGCCGCCGATATCGTGAAACAGCGAATCGCCGATGGCGATCGCCGGGCGGGCCGCGGGTTCATGGGCAAAACATTTCCGGTAGACCGGCATATGCGGCTTGCCCCGGTAATCGACCCGGCCGCCCAGTTCCTCGTAGCGGCGGGCCGTCGTGCCGGGGCAGATCGAGAACGTGCCGTCGGGCGCGATACTGACGAAATCGGGATTGGCGCAGACCATTGGCATGTCGCGCGCCACGGCTTCCTTCAGGATAGGGTCGTAGTCGTCCATGTTTTTGGTGTTGGTGCGGGTCCCTGCATTCAGGATAAAATCCGCCTCGGCAATATTGTCGACCTCGGTCAGGCCAAGCCCCTGCATGATATCGCGGTCGTCATCCCAGGTGAAAATCATGCAGCGCCGGCCCAGCGCGGTATAGAAAGGCTCGTCGCGCGCGTTCAGCGCCTGCCAGACCTCCTCGCCGGACGTTACGCAATGATCGTAGCAATCCGGGGCAATCCCCATTTCGGCCATGCGCCGCGTGCTGACCGACAGACGTTTGGACGAATTGGACAGGATGACGATCTTTTTGCCCCTGGCCCGCAACTCACGCAGCGTTTCCACCGCGCCATCGTGCAGTGATTCGCCGTTATGGAGCACGCCCCACTGGTCAATGATAAACAGGGCGTAACGGTCCGCGACCGCCGCCAATCCTTCAAGTTGTCCAATACTCATGCGCTGATCTGTTTGTCCTCGACGAAAGCGGGTGGCGGGTCCTTGCTGAGCCGTGGCTCACCAAACAGGTACCCCTGCCCAAAATCAATACTGAATTCGAGCAATTCAACCAGCGTCTGTTCGCTTTCGACCTTTTCCGCAATCAGATCGA
>CAXBEC010000104.1:0-7756 GCA_963974145.1 uncultured Alphaproteobacteria bacterium
ATGCCTACCTGTATCCCACGGCGGTCCCTGTCGCGACCATCGAGGAAGCGGCCAATACATGCGATATTCATATCGTGTCGTTGAATGGGCCTGAACTCGACAAGCTTCTGGCGGAACGGCCCTATTTCGAAAAGGCGACGATCCCGGCCGGGGTTTACCATGGCGTCGACCAGGACGTGTCGACCTTTGGTTATGCCGCGGCGCTGGTCACCACGGCCAATCTGTCGGATGAAATCGGGTACAATCTTGCCAAAGCGGTGATGAACGGCTTTGAGAGCCTCAAGCAGCAGGCGCCCGCGTTCAAGCTGATGACGCGTGAAAAATCCATCACCTTCGGCAAGCAGGCGCCGTACCACCCGGGTGCGGAGCGTTATTACCGCGAAGCCGGCCTGATCAAATAGGCCCGTGAACTCGTAAACCAAACGTCAAATCTTCCCCCGTCCTGAACACTGATATGCCAGGGCGGGGGAGACACGGTCCGTTCGTTCCCCGGAGGAAACGTATTTTGCCTAACGCATCGTCCTCGAACACCACAGCAGCCCTCAGCGACGTGAAGGCACTGGCTGATGCTGCGGATACAGGCGCGCGCCGTCTCGATGGTTTTCCCGGCAGGCTTGTTTTTTCTCTGGCGCTCATCTGGTCGCTTTTTCACATCTATATCGCCTCGCCGTTGCCCTACATTCTGGGCGCGGGTTTCGTTCTGGACGGTACGCAGTCACGCACGATTCATTATGCCTTTGCGATCATCCTGGTATTTCTGACACACCCGTGTTTCGGTTCGTCGCCACGGGACCGCGTGCCAATTCCTGACTGGATATGGGCGGTTATCGGTGCGGGTAGCGCCCTGTATATGGTCGTGTTCTTCGAGGAACTTTCGAGGCGCGCGGCCGTGCCGATCTTGCAGGACATGGTCGTCGCCGCAATCGGTATGGTGGCCCTGCTGGAAGCTGTGCGCCGAACGACCGGTCTGCCGCTCCTGATCGTCGCCCTTGTCTTTATCGTATACACCTTTGCCGGTGCCCACATGCCGGAGGTGATATCCCATCGCGGCGCCAGCCTGACCCGGATGACGGATCATATGTGGCTTTCGACCGAAGGCGTATTCGGTTTCGCGCTCGGGGTATCTTCCAGCCTGGTATTTCTGTTTGTTCTGTTTGGCTCACTGCTGGAAAAAGCCGGCGCCGGGAACTGGTTCATTCAGACGTCCTTTGCACTGCTCGGCCATTTGCGCGGCGGGCCGGCAAAAGCAGCCGTCGTTTCCTCGGCGCTGACCGGCATGGTTTCCGGCTCCGCCCTCGCCAATGTCGTCACCACGGGCACCTTCACGATCCCCCTGATGAAGCGGGTCGGCTTTTCCGCCGAGAAAGCCGCCGGGATCGAATCCACCTCGTCAATCAACGGCCAGCTCATGCCGCCGGTCATGGGTGCCGCCGCATTCCTGATGACCGAATTCGTCGGCATCTCGTATACCGAAGTGATCAAGCACGCCTTTCTGCCGGCGGTCATATCCTATGTCGGCCTGTTCTATATCGTGCATCTCGAAGCGCTCAAGCTCGACCTGCCCATGCTGGCACGAGTCACGCGGACGACGCTCTTCCAGCGTATTGCCGCTTTTATCCTGACGTTTGCCGGCCTGACCATTCTGTCTTTTATCGTCTATTACGGGGTCGGCTGGCTGCGCACGGCGCTGGGTCCGGCCGCCAGTCCGGTGCTCGCCATATTGCTGGCCCTGTCCTATATCAGTCTTCTGTGGGTTTCGACGCGTGTACCCGTTCTTGAACTGGACGACAGTGACGCGCCGCTGGAGAAGCTGCCCGAAATCCTGCCGACCATTCTCGCCGGCCTGCATTACCTGATCCCCGTCGTCGTCCTGATCTGGTGCCTGATGATCGAGCGCCTGTCGCCGGGCCTGTCCGTATACTGGGCCGTCCTCTGCATCATTGCGATCATGATAACACAGCGCCCGCTGGCCGCGATTTTCCGTGGTACCAAGGGCGAAACGGTCATGCGTGACGCCATGGCTGCAGGATTTTCCGAGGTGATTTTCGGGCTGGTTTCCGGGGCTCGCAACATGGCCATGATCGCCATATCGCTCGCGGCGGCAGGCATAATTGTTGGCACGGTTTCGCTGACGGGGCTTGGGCTTGTCATGGTCAACGTGATTGAAATCGTGTCGGGCGGCAACCTCCTTGCCATATTGTTCTTCACGGCTGTCGTTACGATCATCCTGGGCATGGGCCTGCCGACCACGGCGAATTATGTTGTGGTTGCCTCGCTGATGGCGCCGGTTGTCGTCACGCTTGCGGCCCAGTCCGGCGTTATCATTCCGGTGATCGCTGTCCATCTGTTTGTCTTCTATTGCGGTCTGATGTCCGGTAATACGCCCCCCGTTGCCGTCGACGCCTATGCTGCAGCGGCCCTTGCGGGGGCCGATCCGATGCGGACCTGCCTGCAGGCGTTTTATTACGGCATACGCACGATCATTCTGCCGTTCATTTTTGTCTTCAATACGGAACTTCTGATGATCGGCCTGGACAGCTGGTGGCATGTCGCGGTCACGATTGTGATTTCGCTGATCGCCATGCTGCTGTTCGTGGCCGGATGCCAGGGATATTTCGTGGTTCGAAGCCGGCGGTGGGAATCTGCCATTCTGCTGCTGCTTGCATTCAGCCTGCTGCGGCCCGGATTCTGGATTGACCTTGTGGTGCCGCAATTCCAGTCGGTTGAACCGATCCGCCTCGTCGAGGTCGTGGCAACGCAGAAGGATGGCGCACTGATCCGGTTGATGAGCCAGGGCGAAGATTTCACCGGCGAGACGGTTGAGCGCCTTGTCGTCCTTCCCCTGGGCCCAGGCGGCGCGGATGGCACAGAGCGGTTGAGCCAGTCAACGGGCCTGTCTGTCCGGGTCGAGGATAACAGGGTTTTCGTTGACGAAGTCGCCTTCAACAGCGTCGCGCAATCTTCCGGTCTCGATTTCGACTGGGAGATCACCGGCGTGGACATCAACAATCCGCAACCGCACAAGGAATGGATATACCTGCCATGCCTGCTGCAGCGCCGCCGTCAGAATTCTGCCGTCGGCGCGAATTGAAATGCCCGGCAACACCGATCTAAGCTCCAGTTACGCTATCGGAATACACCTGACGGTCGGTGATGCTTTTTCGCTGGCCCGATGTGAAAACGGTCCGGCACGCCGCAAGTTGCCATACTTGTCAAGCAACCCTGAAACATCCGGAATCCGGAACATTAATCGGGAGTTATCATGAATAAGAAAAACCCAACAGGCGGGAACTTCGACCCCGTCACCCTGGAAATCTTCTGGAATCGGCTGATTTCAATCGCCGATGAGTCTGCGGCGGCACTGCTGCGGACGTCCTTTTCGACCATCGTGCGAGAATCGAATGATTTCGGCACGGTGCTGATGGATGAAAACGGCGACTCCCTGTCGGAAAACACCGGCGGCATCCCCTCGTTCTCCGGCATTCTGCCGCGAACCTTGAAACATTTCCTTGCGCGCTTTCCCAAGGAAACCTGGAAGCCCGGTGATTGCGTCATCACCAATGACCCCTGGCTGGCGACAGGACATCTGCCGGATATCACCATGGCGATGCCGATCTTCCACAATGGCAATCTGGTCGGGTTTTCCGGCTCGATCGCCCATTCACCGGATATCGGCGGATCACTCTGGTCCGCGGATTGCGGCGAACTCTTCGAGGAGGGCCTGCGTATTCCGCCGATGAAATTCCTGGTCGAAGGCGAGCCGAATGAATTGCTGCAGGAAATGATCCTCAGCAACGTTCGCCTGCCCGACCAGGTCCTCGGTGACCTGAACGCGCAGGTCACCGCCAATCAGGTCTGCGGCCGACGACTCAATGAATTCCTTGGTGATTCCGACCTTTCCAACCTGACGGCCCTGTCGCAGACGCTGCAGCAGCGTGCCGAAACGGTCATGCGCCGGGCGATCGAAGAAGTGCCGGATGGGGTCTATCATGCCACCCTCGACGCCGATGGTTTTGCGCCGGACGAAACCCATATCGAATGCACGATTACGGTCAAGGGCAGCACGCTGAACATCGATTATGCCGGCACGTCCCCGCAGATCAAACGCGGCCTCAACACGGTGATGAACTACACCTACGCCTATTCGGCCTATCCCGTTAAATGCGCGCTTGATCCCGGGACCCCGCGTAATGAAGGGTCGTATCGGCCAATCACAGTCGATGCCCCGGAAGGCAGCATCCTCAACCCGCGCTTCCCGGCACCGTGCAATGCCAGACAGTTGACCGGGCATTTGCTCGCCGGTGTTATCTACAAGGCACTGTCCCAGGCGGTTCCGGAGAAGATTATCGCCGACAGCGGCAGTGCGCCTTCGATGCGGGCGGTGTTCAACGGCGCCGACCGGCAAGGCAACCAGGTCACGCAGATCCTGTTCGCCAGCGGCGGTGTCGGCGGCTGTCCCGGCAAGGACGGGCTGTCGACCACCGCGTTTCCGACCAATGCGGGGGCGGGCAGTATCGAGGCCTTCGAAAGTATTGCTCCCCTGATTGTCTGGAAAAAGGAATTCCGCATGGATTCCGGCGGCGCCGGAAAGTTCCGGGGTGGGCTGGGACAGGAATGCGAAATTGAGGTTCGGTCCAAGGAACCCATGCGCCTGTCCCTGTTGTCCGATCGCTGGAACCATCCGGCCGAAGGCGTTCTTGGCGGCGGAAATGGCGCAACCAGCGCCATCAGGTTCAGTGACGGCACCGTTCCCCATCAGAAGTCACGGACAACGATTGATCCCGGCATTCGCCTGCACATGCATTACGCCGGCGGTGGTGGCTACGGAAAGCCGGAAGAGCGCGACGAAGCCCGGATCCGGGACGACATAAAGAACGGTTATATCAGCAAGGAAGCGGCGAGCCGCGATTACGGCATCTCCTAAAGTGGACCGTAAGAATCAAACAGGAGCAACGATGAACAAGCGAATAAGAATTGGCGTCGATGTCGGCGGCACTTTCACAGATTTCGTCCTGGTCGATGAAGACCGCGGCCTTATATTCACGGGCAAGCGGTTGACCACGCCGGATGATCCCAGCGACGCGATCCTGGAAGGGACCAAGCGCATCCTGAAGGAAGCGGGCACGGATCCCACCGCGGTGCACAGCATCGTTCACGGCACAACGCTGGTCACCAACACCCTGATCGAACGGACCGGCGCGAAGGTCGGTCTGATCACCACCCGTGGGAATCGCGACGCCCTGGAAATGGGCCGGGAGATCCGCTACGACCTGTATGATCTTTTCCTGGAATCGCCGCCGACCCTGGTACCGCGCTACCTGCGCAAGGAAGTCGCGGAACGTATGGCGCCGGACGGCGAGGTCCTGCTGCCGTTCGACGCTGATGAATTTCGCGCGGTTGCCAGGGAACTGGTCGACAAGGAAGCTGTCGAGGCGGTTGCCGTATGCTTCATGCACTCCTATCGCAATCCCGATCATGAACGGCAGGCCAAACAGATCCTGATCGAGGAACTTGGCGATATACCCTTTACGATATCGTCGGAAGCCGCCCCCGAAATCCGGGAATTCGAGCGCACGAGTACGACCTGCGCCAACGCCTATGTGCAGCCGCGCATGCAGACCTACCTCAAGCGCCTGGAAAACGAGTTACAGGCCGCAGGGCATGATGGCGCCCTGTACGTTATGCTTTCGGGCGGCGGTATCACGACCGTTGAATCCGCCCGGGCCTTTCCGATCCAGCTGATTGAATCCGGTCCTGCAGCCGGCGCGATGGCCGCGTCCTATTACAGCCGGCTGACGGATACCGAAAACTTCATCTCTTTCGATATGGGGGGCACGACGGCAAAGATGTGCCTCATCGATGGCGGTAAGCCGGACCGGAAACATGACTTTGAAGCCGGCCGGGTAAGGCGCTTTATGAAGGGGTCAGGCCTTCCCCTGAAGGTTTCCGTTGTCGACATGATCGAAATCGGCGCGGGTGGCGGCAGCCTGGCCAATATCGATGGTATGGGGCTGCTCAAGGTCGGGCCGCGCAGTGCCGGTTCAGCACCGGGTCCCGTATGTTATGGCCTGGGCGGTGAGAACCCGGCCGTTACCGATGCGGATCTGTATCTGGGTTACCTGAACCCGGATTATTTCCTGGGGGGAGAAATGGCCCTCGATATGGCGACGGTGGAAAAAGCGATTGTCGAGAAAGTCGCCAAACCGCTCGGGCTGTCGGCACTGGAAGCAGCCATTGGTATCCACAATATCGTCAACGAAAACATGGCGGCTGCGACCCGGATGCATCTGGCTGAAAAAGGCCGTGACCCCAGGCGATACGACATGATCGCGTTTGGCGGTGCGGGACCCGTCCACGCCTATGGGCTGGCCAAAATTCTGAAGCTCCGGAAGCTGGTGGTGCCACTGGGTGCCGGCGTGACCTCCGCGCTGGGGTTCCTTGTGGCGCCGCCGGCCATCGATTATGTGCGCAGTTATGTTTCCCGGCTGGAGAACCTCGATTGGGCGCATCTCAATACGCTGTTTTCGGAAATGGAAGCGGATGCGCGCGCGTTGCTCGCCGATGCGGGAGTCAGCGGGGATGACGTCACGATCACCTGCTCGGCCGAAATGCGCCATGTCGGACAGGGCTTCGAAATTTCGGTCCCGGTCCCGAGCGGGACGCTCTCGGCGGATTCCCTTTCGGATCTGCGGGAGTCATTCTTTGACTCCTACCAGAAACTGTTTGAGCGCACCGTCCGAGATGTCGGTATCGAAGCGATGAGCTGGCGCCTTGCCGCCAGCGGGCCGAACCCGGAAATTTCCCTCAACTTCGGGAGTGGCAGCGGCGAATCCGGCGATGCCCTGAAAGGCTCGCGACAGGTCTATTTCCCGGAAACCGGGTTCGTTGACTGTAGTGTCTATGACCGCTACGCGTTGCGCACCGGTGATGAGTTTGCCGGCCCTGCAGTGGTTGAGGAACGGGAATCCACGACGGTAATTGGGCCTGGCGCTAAAGTCGAAGTCGACAAGCACCTGAATCTGATCTGTACACTACCGAAAAGCTGATCGGGACTTGTAGAAGCAGGCATCAGGCCTGTCGCCGGCGATACCACACCAGACAAATTGCGTGGTATCGCCGGTAGATGCCGCTCCTCGTGAGGGCGACTGCGTCCGGCTATCGGACCAGAAGCACCGGGCAACCCAGAGAATCCAGGATTTCCGCCATATTGCTGCGGGGGAGCAAGGCGTTTTCGGCGTCCAGAACGAGGAGGCCGGCGTTATGGCCATGCGCCGCTTCGCAAAGTGCTGTCAGTGATGCGGTCCGGAGTGTCCGGAAATGCGCCGCGCCGCCGGCGGGCCCCAGGATTTCCCGGGCGCGATTTTCAAGCGCCGTACGCTTTTCCGGATCCTGGTCCGGAAACAGAATCGTCAGCCGGTCATTGTCCGGTGTCAGCATATCCGCCATCTGCAGGGCTTTTTCACCCAGTGCCGTACCGTCGAACACCACGGTTACGGGGCCAGTCAGCCGTCGCCCGGCGCGCAGAATCAGGACCGGACGGTTGAGGGTCTGGATCGTCATCCGGGCCGGCAGGCCGATGCGGGCCTGCGCCGGTGCCCCGTGCACCCCCCCTTCTACAATGACCAGATCGACGGTTTCCGCCGCTGCCGCAACCTCATGCGCGATCCGCCCCCTGACGATGCGGAACGTCCAAGGAACATGCCCGCGATCCGCCGCCGCCGACATGCGCCGCCGCGCCGCACCGGCGAGCCGCGCC
>CAXBEC010000105.1:0-7749 GCA_963974145.1 uncultured Alphaproteobacteria bacterium
GGCCCGGGGTGTTCATGACCCGTCCTTCCAGGCGACCGACCGAAAACGTATCGCCGTCAGCGAAAAGCCGGTCGAACTGGGATCCGTCGGTTGCCAGGTCTTTCAGATTGAAAATGGGCCGGAAGTTTTCCTGTACCTTTCGGATGCCGTTACCGATTGCAATGCCGGCGCCAAGCCGCTTTTTAAGTAAGGGGGCAGCGGTCAGGTGGTCTGCATGGGCGTGGGTTTCCAGTATCCAGTCGACAGACAGTCCTTTGCCCGTAATGAAATTGTGTATGGCATCCACCGACGTGGTTCCGGTCCGGCCGGATTTATGGTCATAGTCCAGAACCGGGTCGATAACGACCGCGGCATCCGATCCCGGGTCGCTGACGACATAGGAAAACGTATTTGTCGGTTTATGGAAAAACGCCTGCACTTCGGGTTTCATCGCCAGCTCCATCCACGGCTTCACAACTGTCCGCGATCCGAACCCGGCCGGCGAACGTCCTGCACTACATATATGATAATTCATATATGTAGTGCAGGCTAATACCCGCGACATTGATGCACCTCAATCTGTCCACGCCGGAAACAGATTAACGTTTTGCCATGAATAGGTTTGAATCAGGCGCGGTTGCTGCCGTGCCGGCAATGCCGAGGCTGTTCGAAGCGGCCGGGTTCCGGTCGCCTAACCGGACGGGATCGAGAGGGGAATAACGCCCGTGGTAACGTTGTGGGTCGGGTAGCAAATCGCTAAGGTCTGCTGATGAAAATCAAATCCCTGTTCGGTGTTATTGCGGTCATCCTGTTCCTGTTTACGGGACAGGTTCAGGCGCAGGGCGACCCCTCGCCAGCGCCGATTGGCACAGAAAAAATGGAGCGGCTGCTTGATACGCTCAAGGACGACAGCCGCCGCGATGCATTCATAAAGGATCTTGAGGCGCTGGTTGCGGCGCAGAATGCGCAGGATGCGGAATCGCAAAAATCCATGGGCACCCGCCTGGTGGAAACCATTTCGGCGAAGATGGAATCTGCCGGGACTGATCTTGCCGGGCTGGCAAAGGAAATTGGCGACGTCCCGGCCCTGCTGTCTTCGCTGGCGACTTATTTCTCGGAACCGGCGGCGCGCGACAAATGGCTGTGGCTCGTTGCGCAACTCGCGTTGATCCTTGCCGCCGGCCTCGCAGCGGAGTGGCTGGTGAAGCGGATGCTGCGCCGGGTCCACCTGTCGATAGAAGGCCATGACGGCAGCGGATTCTGGCTGCGCGCTTCTCTCGCTTTATTGCGCGCAGTGCTGGATTTTGTCAGCGTTGCGGCCTTCATCGCGGCGGCCTATGCGGTGATGACACTGCTGGCCCCGGCACAGGGTGGCAAGGTCCTTGCGCTGGCCCTGATCAACGCCAATGTCCTGGCGCGAATTGTTCTGGCCGTCGCGAAGATGTTTCTCGCCCCCCATATTTCGTCGATGCGGTTGCTGCCGATGAATGACGAGACGGCGAACTACTGCCTGATCTGGATCCGACGGCTGGTCTATGTCCTGGCGTATGGCTATTTCCTGACCGAGGTCATGCCGGTGCTTGGCGCGTCAAAGGCGGCCTATACAACGATGGCGAAATTGCTCGGGCTGACGGTGGCGCTGATGCTGATCGTCCTGGTCCTGCAGTTGCGCATTGAGGTTGCCGACCGGATACGGGGCGGCGCCGGGAATGTCATTGGCCAGTTCCGTCGCCGCGTGGCCGATATCTGGCACCTGATTGCGATCCTTTACATCGTCGCCATATTCGGTGTCTGGGCGCTGGAAGTGCCAGGCGGATTTGACTATGTCATCCGGTCTACCGGGTTCACTCTGATTGTGATCATTCTCTCGTATGGGCTCGTCCTGTTGCTGCAGAAGGGGCTGCGGCAGGTGTTTTCCCTCAGTGAAGATCAGAAAACACGGTTCCCGGGGCTGGAAGCCCGCGCGAGCCGGTACATTCCCATACTCAACGGCGGCATCAAGTTCATACTGTATGGCGCGGCCGTTCTGGCCGCTCTCAATGTCTGGGGTCTTGATGCGGTCGGCTGGGTCGCAACGCCGACAGGCAGTGCGATTGCCAGAGGGGTTATCAATGTCGTGATCATCGTATCGGTCGCGTTGCTCGTCTGGGAACTGATCAGCGCCGGAATCGAACGCTACCTCGCTGCGCGGGACAGCGACGGCAACGAGATCGCGCGCGGCCAGCGGGCCCTGACCCTGTTGCCGCTGCTGCGCAATGTCGTGATGATTTCTCTGGCGGTACTCGTCATGCTGACGGTGCTGTCCGAAATAGGGGTCAATATCGGCCCGTTGATCGCAGGTGCCGGTATTCTGGGGCTGGCAATCGGTTTCGGCGCGCAGACCTTCGTCAAGGATGTGATTACCGGATTTTTCATTCTGATCGAGGACGCGGTCGGCGTCGGAGATATTGTCGTCCTGGGCGGATACAAGGGAAAGGTGGAAGCGATCTCGATCCGGTCGATCCAGCTTCGTGACCTGCAGGGCGATGTGCACCGGATCCCGTTCAGCGAGGTTACCTCGACGACAAACCGCAGCAAGGTCTTTTCCTTCGCCTTCTTTGAAATCGGTATTGCGTATCGCGAGGACGTTGATCACTGCATGAATGTCATTCGCGAGGTCGGCGCTGAAATGCGCAGCGATGAAAATTTTGCATCGATGATTACCGAGGATATCGAAATCATGGGGGTGCAGAGTTTTGATGATTCCGCCGTTATTATCCGCGCAAGGATCAAGGTGTTGCCCGGCAAGCAACTCGGTATCCAGCGGGCCTTCAACCGTTTGATCAAGAACAGGTTCGACGCAGAAGGCATCGAAATTCCATTCCCGCACCGGACGATCTATTTTGGTGTCGACAGTCAGGGGCATGCGCCGCCCGCCCATATCAAGGTCGAAGAAGCCGGGCGCCATCGCGAAGCGCGGCCGAAGGCAACACTGGTCAAGCCGCCTGAAGGTGAAAGTGCGGATTTCGACGAGGAGCCAGGAACTGACGACGAAGGCACTGCGGAGAAAGATCAGAGATAGGGCGCGATTGCGGTCAGGTTTCGTCTGCCGCCTTTCGGTAGCTGAGGTCCAGGCATCGCTCCAGCGCATCCGCTTCCATGGCTTGTCCGCCGTAATTTGTCCTTAGCGCGAGTACAGTACGTGTGCCCGCCATGTTTATGGGTAGGCCCGTCTTCAGAATCGAATGCGGGGATTGCAATTCATCCGCTGTCCGCTGTGCGGCCTGCGCTGACAGGTCAATATGCGGCAGATGGCGGATCAGCATATCCGGCAATTCACCGGCATTCTCCGGTGCCAATACCCAGTCCACCCCCCGCAGTGTTGCACGGATGAAGCCGATAACCGCATCGCGGTTCGATGCCGCCCAGCCGCGATCTGCGGTGAATATGCCGCCCTGGTAATTGTCCCAGGGGTCAGGGTCGCCGCGCAGCCAGTTATAGCCGGCCTCCGCGGCTGTCACGGCATGGGCCTTGCCGAGCAGTCCCGCCGCGCAATCGCCGGATCGCACCGCGTCCCATCGCGCCGTGATATTGCCGACCGGAACCAGTTCGTAATCATTCATGCCGAGGCCGTAATCCTCCAGCAGTTGCCGCAGCATGAAGGAGAAGCCGGTGCTGACGGCGTCGACGGCGATGCGTGCACCTTTCAAGGCGGCGATCGTCGTTACTTCGGGGCGGGCGATCAGCGGCCGCGGGTCGGTGGCGCAGCCCATGATGACCACCAGGTCCGACTGGTTCTTCGGGGTCGCAGCGCCCTGCCCCGCGTTATAGGCGATAACGTTGTCGATTGCCGTCATGGCGATGTCGAATGTTCCATCGATAAGGCCGACCATCTGCGGGATCGACCCGAGGGCGTTTTCGCAGTGAACGGACAGTCCTTCGGCGGCGAAGAAGCCAAGTTCCTGCGCTGCCTGAATCGGCAGGGTTTCGGCGCCGGTGAAGGCGCAAACCGAGATTTCGACGGGCATTTGTTAGTCCTTTGGTGGCCGGACGTCGCCTATCCTGCACGCGCATCCGGCCACCGGTCAAAAGGATTGCGGTCAGTGCTTGTGGTGCATCTCCATCGGTTTCTGGCTGCCGATGGGGGCGGCCATGAAGCCAAGTGTCACCTCGCCGGCGTGTTCAAACACTAGCGTCACCGGAATGGTGGCGCCTTTTTCGATGCCCTGCTTCAACTGCATGAACATGAGGTGATTCCCGCCGGGTTTCAGCGTCACGGATTCGCCGGCCGGTATCGCGATGCCATCCTCGAGCTGCCGCATCTTCATGATATTGTTTTCCATGGTCATGGTGTGAATTTCCGACCTGCCGGAAACCGGCGTGCTGACGGCTGTAAGCCGGTCTGCGCTGCTGCCCTTGTTTTCGATGGTAAGGAATCCGGCCCCGGTGGGTGCTTTGGCCGGGGTGGCGCGTGTCCACGCGCCGGTAATGACGAGATCGCCGATGCGGGTTTCCATGGCGGCGTGGCTGAGGGTTGGCGCAAGCAGCATGACGGCTGCGGCCAGGATCATGAGTGGTTTCATATTGACACCTGTGATTTCAAATTTTCGACATCCGGCCGGGCCGGCATTTATAGGGATTCGAAAACCTGGGGCGGTCCCCGCAGATAGGGTCGCAAACCATTTCGGAACCCGGCCCGGATAAAGTCATTCGTGGGATCCGGTGCGGTCGTATCCACAGGTGGAGCGCTTGCGGGAACGCTCGTCACATTGAAAATAAATGCCGGTCCGCCTATGCCACAGAGGCCGGGACAGGGGCAGGTATGTGGCGGCGGTATAGGGTCTGCCGGCGTTTCATCGGTAACGGCCGGGCGGCATATGAACAGGCCGTTATCGTCCTGTTGCGCGGCGAAGGCCATGACCGGCGAAAGGATTGTGGTCATCATGACAATGACCACAGACAGCGACAGCGGGCCGGCCACCGCGCGGAGCGCGGCGAAAAGCGTTCTGGAAGTTTGCTGGCCTTGTCTTTGCGTGCGCACCGGAATGCCCCAAAACCTGAATCGCCCCAATCGACCAGTTTGGGCGCCGAGATGCAAGCGGCGAACTCACAGAAAAATTATGTGGAATGGCTTGCCGCCCTGGTGTGTCCGTGGCGTATAGTGGCGATCAGACAGGGGCATGCGCCTCTACCTATTGGAACGGGAAAATCGAGATGAGCGACACTGCCGTATTAAGCCGCGAACAGGCCGCTGTTGAGGGTGAGCTGAATTACATTGTCGGTGAAGGGCCGTCGATCCGGTATATCGACTGGCCGGAAGAAGCGCATAAAGAGCAATTGCCGCAATACGAGCCGCACAGAATGCGCATCGAAAACGGTCGCAAGGTCGCGGAAGCATTCGAGTTACAGAAGAACGGCTTTGTTTTCAGGAAGCATCCCACGGCGGTAAAGAACTTCTTCGACGAAGGTGACGTGATGAACACCTATTATCCCGAGGTCGAAGACCTGATCCAGAAAGAAAGCGGTGCATCCCGTGTCGTCGTATTCGATCACACGGTGCGAACGACCGATGCATCACATCATGCCGAGCGCTGGATCCGCCAGACGGTGAAGTCTGTCCACAATGATTACACCGAACGGTCGGCGCCGCAGCGTGTGCGTGACATATTGCCGCCGGACGAAGCAGAAGCCGCATTACAGCGGCGATTTGCGATTATCCAGGTCTGGCGGGGTATCCAGCAGGTGGTCGAATCCGAACCGCTGGCAATGTGCGATGGCCGCTCCATTCCAAAGGCGGGTTTCATCCGTAATGAACGGCGCTACCGCGACCGGACCGGCGAGACGTACCACATTGCCTTTAACCCGGCGCATAAATGGTACTATTTCCCGCTGATGAAAATCGACGAAGCGCTGATCTTCAAGGTGTTCGACAGCGATGCGTCCGCCGGTGTGCAGTTCACGGCGCATACATCGTTCACGGACCCCACATCGCCACCGAATGCGGCGCCGCGTGAAAGCATCGAAATGCGGGCCTTCGCTTTTTATTGATGGCCAATCAGTAGATGGTCCGTGCCGCAGTCATGGCGGCGGTGCGCCGGTATTTATGGATTCGGAACACGCGCAGCGGCTTGTTGCCGGGCCTGTGAATCCGGGCGTGATACCGCATGATAAGCCGATTGCCGTGGCGTAAGCAGGTCAGTCGCGAAAGTTCACATATTGCAGCGGCTGTTCGATTTTCAGCTCTTTGACCAGCGCGATGGCCTGTTGCAGGTCGTCCCGTTTCTTGCCGGTCACCCGCAACTCGTCGCCCTGGATCGCGACCTGCACCTTCATTTTCGCCTGCTTTACCGCCTTGACCAGCTTTTGCGCCAGTTCCCGCTCGACCCCCTGTTTGATGAGGACGGTCTGGCGCACGGATTGACCGCTGGCCTTCTCCGGTTCCTTGAACTCAAAGGCGCCGACTTCGACCTTTCGTTTCGCCAGGTACCCGCGCAGCAGCTCCTGTACCTGGCGCAGTTTCATATCGTCATCGGCCGTCAGCAAGAGCGTTTCTTCCTTGCGTTCTATGCTGCACGCACTGCCCTTGAAATCATACCGGGTGCCAATTTCCCGCATCGCGCCGCCGACGGCGTTGTCGACTTCGGCAACTTCTGTACGGGAGACAATATCGAAGGAAGGCATGTTTTGCTCCTGACGTTGCAATTCGGATGTTTAATATAACCTGTCAGCGCGAAAAATTCGAAAGGGACGATGTCAGTTGGAC
Source organism: uncultured Alphaproteobacteria bacterium (assembly GCA_963974145.1). GTDB lineage: Bacteria > Pseudomonadota > Alphaproteobacteria > UBA8366 > MarineAlpha4-Bin1. The sequence continues at coordinate 6,722 of CAXBEC010000105.1, forward strand.
CTGCTTGAAAACTTTGTACGCGGCATGATCGGCTAATCGCTATTGGGTGACGGTGGCGCCTGATATTCAAACAGTCGCTCCGACAACGGAACGCCGTAACGCGGGTTGATCAGGGTTGTATCGGTCAGGCCCCCCTGCGCGTCAATAACGCGCCATTTGCGCAATGCCAGTGGCGCTTCGGTAAAGATCAGCATGACCTGGCCGGCATCGGGTTCGCTGGCTTGTTCCAGTTCGACCTGCAGCACATTTTCGCCCTGCAGCAGTGACGTGACGCGAAGGTCACCGCCAAATTTGAATTCTGGGCGAAGAATGAAATAGGCCGGGGTCTTTTCGATCGGCAGGTAGTTCGGTTGTCCCAGTTCCCGGTCCACATACATGAACCAGCTGCCGGAGGCGACGATCAGGTATGGCGATGGCAAATCGTATTCAAAACGCAGTTTGCCCGGTCGTTGCAGGTACATGATGCCTTCAAGATAGCTGCCGTCCGGGTTGGCTTGTACGAATCGCGACTGGATCGTGCTGAGGGAATTCAGATAATCTTCAACCTTGGCCAGCTTCGCCTGGTCGACCGCGTTCAGGGCCGCCGCCTGCGCGGGCATGGCGCCAAGCAGCAGCATAAAGGCCGCCGCGACAGCGGCGTTTCGCAGCATGACCCGGCGCTTAATCCGTCTGGCCGCTGTGATCGCGGACCAGAACTTCGCGCCGGCCCACATGGTTGGCCGCGCTGACGACGCCTTCTTTTTCCATCGTGTCGATGATATTGGCGGCGCGGTTATAGCCGATCCGGAACTGGCGCTGGATAAAGCTGGTCGATGCCTTGCCTTCGCGCGCAACGAATGCGACCGCCTGATCATAGAGATCATCGCCTGTTGCCCCTGGAGCTTCGCCATATTCTTCACCAAATTCACCTGATTCCGCGTCTGTGATTGCTTCTATATAGGTGGGCGCACCCTGTGATTTAAGGAAGCGGACGACAGATTCCACTTCGGCATCGTGTACGAAGGGACCGTGCACGCGGGAAATCCGCC
>CAXBEC010000106.1:0-7742 GCA_963974145.1 uncultured Alphaproteobacteria bacterium
TTTTGCCTAGATACGTCCGAGCAGGAGCAGCACCAAGACGATGATCAGGACGATTCCCATCCCGCCGGTGGGGTAGTAGCCCCAATTCCTGCTGTGCGACCAGGTTGGCAGAACGCCGATGAGCATCAGCAATAGAATGATGATCAGAATGGTCCCGAGTGACATGGCGGTCTCCTGTATTGAAATCACCGGCAATCACCCGGCTGGAATTCGGCGGCGAACGCGATGGTGTTCGCCGCCTGCATCCATGTGTGGCGAGGGACTAAAGCAGATCGCCTTTTATCTGACGCAATTCTTGCGTCCGATTAAAGGCGTGAATCTGCTTTATCTATATAGTATTAAAGCAAATTCACGTGTTAATCAGAATCACCCGAGGTGATTCTGATTAATCACGATTTGCTTTAGCGTGTATTGAGCGAAACCCGCTTGGCGCTTTCCAGCGTATAAGCGGTAATAACGGCGCGCCGGTTCATGGCGTTGCGAACACCGTCGGCTGTCGCCACCGCCGGGTCGCCTTCACCTTCGGCCGTGATCTTCAGGTCCTCGAATTCGCGGACGACGAGCCCGCGGCGGATCAGTTCTTCCTTTACCGCAACCGCACGCTTGCCGGACAGCACGTCATTGTATTCCGTGGTCCCGGAGCGATCGGTATGTCCCTTTACCGTCAGGACGATGTTTTTGTCGCCGCTGATGCGTGCGACAAGACCTTCGATGTCGCGTTGCGCGGTCGCAGATATGGTCGACTTGTCAAAGTCGAAATACGCCACGACACGGTCGTTCGTCGGGACGTATTTCAGTTCCGGTTTCACAGGGGTCTCGGCGACCTGCGCCGGCGCGGCCGGCTGGGCTGCCAGGATCGCTGCGTTCAGCCGGTCAAGCGCCGTACGGAACTCGTCCTTGCATGAGGTAATGTCCGCCGCCTGCCAGGCAAGCGCCTGCCCGTCTCGCGTCAACCCCTCCGCCGTCTGCTCGACCCAACAGTCGTATTTCGCCTGGGCCGTTGCGGCCTCGCCCGGCGCCAGGCTTTTTGCGTTTCTGTCAAACGCCCCGACCAGCCGTGCGCGGCCTTCCACCAGATCGACCATGTTCTTGGAGTCGACATCCCAGAGCTGCGGCACCGCGGGAATCTCGTCTGCCCCGCTATTCACCGAAAGCGCCTTGGCGGCGTAATAGCTGGAGGAGGGGTAGTCGTGCATTTCGTCCGACTCGTAAAGCGCCAGTGTCCGGTACTCGCGCGCCAGCGCCGCCCGGAAATCGCTCCCGGCGGGTTGCATCATCCGGACACTTGCCACGTCCTTGCTCATCTGGTCGCTCATCCACGTCGCCTGCGCCGGCGCCGAGGCAACCGCGAAAGTGAGTGCGGCAACCGCCGTGGAAATCATCAAACTGTGTTTAAACATGGTAAATCCTTTATTTTTGTATGGTCATTGCGACCGGAACTCGTGGATGGCGTTAGGCTGTCCGCGATCCGGGCGCTAATTTCGGGTTTTTCCGGCGATGGGCCTGGCTGACCCGGAGGGCCGCCTGGCCCGTCATGCCACCGGGCTTATGTGCTGCCGGCTGTTTCCCGAGGGATGCTGTCTCCCGGTATCAGCGCTGTCGCACATGTCGGGTCAGCGCCAGACCGGCTTGCCCAGGTCGACGTCTTTCTCGTCTGTGGCTGCGCCGACACCGGCGCCGACCGCGGCGCCAATTGCCGCCCCTGTTCCCGGGGACCCGACCAAGGCGCCGCCGACGGCGCCTGCTGCCGCGCCAATGCCGGCGCCACTCAATGCGCGGTCGCCCGTGCTGTTGCCGCATGCGGATAGGCCGACTGCCAGCGAGATGATTGCCAAAGCTGAAATCATATTTTTCGTCATAATTCTGTTTCCACCGTCGTATCCCCGCAAAAAGCGGTATGCCGCGAAGGCGGCAGTGCGTTGCAGGTAACAGGCAAAGCAACTGCTTCTGCCTGCCTTAAATATAAGCGCGTCGCGATTGTTTGGTCAGGATCGGAAAGTACTCAGTTCACGGTTACCGTCCCTGGCATTGGCTTTCCCGCGGTCAACGCTTCGACCACAGCGGGGTTCAGGCAGACGGTCGCAGCAGCTTCAGATATTGAAGGAATTGCGTGGCTGGCGGTCTCGCGGCGTGATCTACAGGCGCTTCGCGAGTTATCGCCCGGTCCTGACGGCCGGTGTCGAGGAGCTTGATCGCCACCGCCGCGATGCTTCCGAAAAACACATAAAACGCCAGGCTCAAGGCGTGGGGGATCGTGGCATCGACTGCCGGGTTGATCAGGGGCAACGCGACGTAAATGTTTGTTGTCCAGATGAATGCGAGCAAACCGACCGTGATAGCGGATCTCGACGCCGTCGATGCCTTGCGGCGCGGCAGCAGGGAAACGGCAAAATATATCGTGGCTCCGAAAAGTATGGCGAGACCGGCTTCGACGGCAATGCCCAATGGAATGGCCAGTTCTGCCGGCAGGCGAACCATGAACAGCGCCTTCGACACGCCGCGCGCCATCGCCGCCGCATCTCCTCCCGGAAGATTGTGGTAAATGGCTACCCAGATCATCTCAACGTTGCAGATGAGGAGAACGGTCAGGGTTCCGGATACCCATGATATGTAGCGTTGCTGAACGATCAGGTAATTCTTGAAAAGGGAAGTCACTTGCCTGGCCCCCGGAAGGGCGCGGCAGCAGGGACGCTGCAGGCAATTGACCGTTCTTCAACATTGGCAGCGGGATCGCTCCTGACAGGTACATCGTAGTGCTGTGGAAGCCGGTTTACCAGTCGCCCAACGATACTTCGCATGTCCCGAACGTCCAAGTACACCTCGTCTATATCCATGAGAAAACCCGCCACTGCGATGGTTGCGGCCTCCTTCGGCAACTCGGACAGTCGGGCCGCCTCTTGCCACGGGTCGAATCCCTTTCGTGCCAAAGCCGAAAGGACAGTCAACTGACGTCCGTTGCCCTCTCTGCCAAGGAATTCGAAAAGAAACGCATTAAATTCCGGAGCACCGGAAGAGTATCGGGGATTCGGCATCACTCGGGGTGTCCGTTTGGCAACCGCCGAATCCAGGATACCCCGTTTTTGTTGCCGCGTACGCGGGTACTGCGCAATTGCCGGAATGTTGCTAGGCCGGATGGCATTCGCGTCTTGCCGGAAACCTCGGCTGCCTGCTGTCGGCCTTGAACAATGCAGCACAGGACCAAGTGGCACGGATCAGATTGCGATATCATGGCGCGATTAACGGCACGCTGCATCACAGTCGACGGCCGCATGGCGGATTCCGATATCCCGGTCGGCGTTGTCTCCGGTTGTGACAGGTGATTCCGGTCTCCATTTCTGCGAACGCCGCTGACATGGAGATTATGGAGTATCGTAAACAGCCAGGCGCGGAGGCCGACGCCTGGCGGGCATAACGTCGCTTTTGTCAGCGCCCGCTGGAGGCATTCCTGAACCAGTTCGTCGGCGACAGCCTCGCTGCGGGAAACTGCGGCGGCATAATTTTGGAGCGAGGGGATTTGATCCTCGATATTCTGCATAGCGTTGTTCATCGTTGTTCTCCTGCGGCGTTTTCGTGTCCGGTCGCGAGTCGTCCGTCGAGCGCCATACGGAACACGTGCCTGAATTTACGGAGTATATTCGCTGCCCGATTCAGCCCGGCAGCTTCGGATTCTACGCATTTTACCGATCGGGCGACCGATACATCCGGAACCGCCCGGGGCGTTGGGTCGGTGTGCCGCCTGGAGAACGCGGCTTATTTTCCGAGCAAATCGCCTACCGGGTTAAGATCTTCGATGTGGTCGCATATGGCCTTGATGGCCATCATGATCGGGATACCAAGCAACAATCCCCATATGCCCCACAGCCAGCCCCAGAACAGAACGCCGGCGAAAATGACCGCGGGGTTCATCTGGCTTGTCCGGGCGGTCAGCCAGGGTGTCAGCAACAGGCCCTCCAAATTGCTGATGACCAGCGCGGTGCCCGAGACCGCGAGCGCCATACCGATTGTGCCGAATTGCAGGAAACCGAACAGGGCTGTGCCCGCGGCGATGACGACCGTACCGAGATACGGAATGGCATTCAGGATTGCGGCGGCGGCGCCCCATACCGCGGCGTGGTCAAATCCGATCCAGAGGAATGCCAGCCAGGTTGCGACGCCGACAAGCGAACAGGTAAACAGCTGCACCATCAGATAGTTCTGAATCTGGCCGGTAATCCTGTCCAGCATCTGGAGTGTGATTTTTCTCTTGCCGAAGGTGGAGCCATTGATTCTGACCAGCTTCCGACGGAAATTATCACCGGCAACAATCAGGAAATATGCCAGAAACAGGACGATGACCACCTGGCCACCGAAGGTCGTTGCTCCCATCGTTCCTGCCCAGAGAAATTCCTGCAGGTCAAATTTCGGTTTTTCGATCTGCACCCTGGTCACGCCGGCCGGTGCGCTTTTTGCAGGCTTGGTTGGCGAGTCGCTGGCGGCGCTTTCCAGTTCGGTGGTGGCCTTCTGGACCTTTTCCATCGCAGTTTCCGCGCTGCCGCGTTCCTTTCGCAGCAGCGACCGAAATTTCTGGGCGGCCTTTGGCATTGCCTCGATCGTCTCGGAAACCTGATCGCTGAGAGAATATGCCAGTGTGCCAAGGCCACCCACGAAACCGAGCAGCAGAATTGCGGCCCCTATGGCACGGGGAATTCGCTTTTTCTGCATCCAGTTGACGAGGGGCGAAAGCGCATAACTGATCATGACGCCGAACAGCAGCGGAATGAAGAACGCGCGGGCCCAATGCAGCGCAAAGACCACGGCAAGTATGGATAGGATCGTGAGCGGAAGGATTATCGGCGTCCGGCTGACATCGTCTTCCGGTATGGCCTCCGGACCGGGCGCATCGTCATCGGGGGCGCCTCCTGGACGGGAAGTAGCCGCTATGTTGGTCAAATCAGTCCCTGGATACGGCAAGATTGTTGATGTCCGTGCGGTAACACGTCACGGCAGCGCGTCAGATGCGGTGAACCCGATCCATAACGTAGCTCCCCGGTCGGGCAACAGGATCGGAATATACGCAGAAAAGGCCGGGCGGCGCGTACGGCGCGCGCAGGGACGCCCGGCGCAAGGACCGCTCCTGCGTAGAATCCGAAGCTATGGCAACCGGCGGGCGCTCCTTACGTTACGAATCAGAATGCTGTTTCAGGCCGTTCGGGCCGCATGAAATCACGCATGAAAAATGGAGAGGCAAACCTTGAGCCAGAACGCAAAAGATACAGCGGCAACGCCGGATGCAGACGAGGTAAGGGCGGATATTACGGCCCTTACGCGTGACCTCGCGGCATTGATCGACAAGATAAAGATCGTTGCGGCCGATAGTTCCAGCGAGGCTATTCGCGATTCGGTCGAGGCGCTCGGCGGTCAGGCGGGCAAGCTCTATGAAAAGGTGACAGTCACGGGCAACAGCGCAGCGAGGACAGTGGGAAAGCAGATCGAGGCGAAACCCGTCCTCAGCCTGTTGATCGCATTCTCCATCGGATTTTGCGCGAGCCGCTTTTTCTCGCGCTGATCCGGCCAAACGAACATGGATGCGCTCCTGAAAATTGTTGCCGCACTGGGCGGAATCAATGCGACACGTCGCAGTGATGCCTTGCGGGAATATGCCATCGTGACGGTGTGCGGCTTTCTGGCCGGCATCGCCGGTATCGCTGCGGCGGGCTTCGGGCTTTCGTCGCTCTGGCTGGCTGTATTGCCGCGTTTCGGCGAAACCGGCGCTGCGCTGATTATTGCCGGCACGCTGGCTGCCCTGTGTCTCGTATTTGCCGCTGCGGCTGTCACCGTCGTTCGCCGTCGCCGGCAACCCCCCGTGCGATACGAGGCCGACGCCGTGTCGGCGCTGACGGCAGCGTCGCATCTGTTCTTCGAGAACAAGACGTCATTATTGCTGGCAGCGCTGATTGCCGGCGTGACCGTCGGTTCGGGTGGCGGCAAAGCCGCACGACCGACCAATGGGGATTAAAGAATCATGAGAACGCCAATTTTCTTCAAGTACATTCAACCGACCAAAGCCGGAGCACCACGATGAACAGCATTATCTGGATGGTCGGCGCCGTCGTCATCGTACTCTTCATACTCGGCTTTCTGGGGCTGCGATAGGTTCCGCCATTCCCTGCGTCGCGCCGCCCATCTCCGGCCAGGTGATAGTAATTTTTCCACGATCTGCTAATTTAGAGATATTCGGAGGTTATCGACGAATGCCCGCAAAGCGTCCGCCACGAAAGAATACGTCGCGGCCGCAAGGGCGGCAGGCGCCGCCACTGCAAGGTCCGGCGACCGGTTCGGCTGATTTTTTGATCGTCGGCATCGGTGCCTCAGCGGGCGGCCTCGATGCCTGCAGGAAGCTGCTGAGCGCGTTGCCGGCCAATCCCGGCATGGCCTTTATCCTGATCCAGCACCTCGATCCGACCCATGAAAGCATGCTGGTCAGCCTGCTGTCCGGTTGCACGGCGATGCCGGTTTGCGAGGCTGTCGACGGCATGGCAATCGAGTGCGACCACCTGTATATCATCCCGCCGGGATCGTACCTTTCGATGACGGACAACGTCATGCACCTGTCGCAGCCCCTGGTGCGGCATGGCGCCCGCATGCCGTTCGACTTCCTGCTGAATTCACTGGCGGCGTCATCCGGTCGTCGCGCCGTATGCATTGTGCTGTCCGGAACCGGGACAGACGGCAGCCTCGGCCTAAAATCCGTGAAAGAGGGTGGCGGGCTCGTTCTCACCCAGGATCCCGACGAAGCCGGCTACAACGGCATGCCCCGCAGCGCCATCATGACGGGCCTTGTGGACCATATTCTGCCGCTGTCGGAAATGCCGCCGATACTGCTCAATCACAGCAACGCGATGCAGCATCCGACCGGGTGGACCGATTTGACCGAAACGACGGCGGCAGAGGATTGGTTGCCCCGAATTGTCGATCTGCTGCGCGAAAAAACGCCCCATGATTTCACGCTGTACAAGCCGGGCACCCTGCAGCGGCGGATCGAGCGCCGCAAGGTAATGCTTGGAATCAGTGGCGACATGGACGCGTATCTTGCGCTGCTGCTCAACGATCCCGCAGAACTTGACCTTCTTGCCCAGGACCTCCTGATCAATGTCACCCGTTTCTTTCGCGATCCGGAAGTATTCGAATTCCTGGCCACGGAAACAATCCCCGAACTGGTTGCGAGCCAGCCACCCCAGCAGCCCATACGCATCTGGGTTGCGGGATGCAGCACCGGGGAAGAAACCTATTCGCTGACGATGCTGTTCCGCGAGGCGATAGTGGCGGCCAAACTCAACGTTAAACTGCAGGTTTTTGCCTCGGATATCGACCCGGATGCCATCGCCCATGCCCGCGAGGGGTTTTTTCCCGAAACGATTTCCAACGACGTGACGCCGCCGCGACTCACCCGCTTCTTCACGAAGGTGGAAGGCGGATACCGCGTATCGCCCGAATTGCGCGAGGCGGTGGTCTTTACCGTACAGGACGTCCTGATGGATCCGCCCTTCTCGCGGCTGGACATGGTATCGTGCCGCAATCTGATGATTTACCTGAAGCCCGGAGCGCAGGAAAAAGTCATCTCGCTGTTCCATTTCGCCCTGCGCAAGGACGGGCTGTTGCTGCTTGGCGGCGCCGAGACGCTGGGAAATGACGACAGCAGGTTCGCAATCGTATCCAAGACAATACGCCTCTATCGGCATGTCGGTCAGCACCGGGCAGGCGAA
>CAXBEC010000107.1:0-7737 GCA_963974145.1 uncultured Alphaproteobacteria bacterium
CGCGGCCAAGGTCATCAACATGGCGCGCGAGAACCAGGTCAATTTCATCGACTGCGCCGACGCCTATTCCGGCGGCAAGGCGGAAATGGTTCTCGGCAAGCTGCTGAAGAAGGACCGTAACAACTGGGTGCTGGCCAGCAAGGTCGGGCAACAGGACGGCCCGCCGGAACGCAAGCGCGGGCTGTCGCGGAAATGGATCATGGAAGGCATCGAAGCCAGCCTGAAGCGGCTCGCGACCGATTACGTCGATATCTACTACATGCATCACCGCGACCGCGACACGCCGCTGATCGAGAGCGTCACCGCGATGCGCGACGTCATCGCCAGCGGCAAGGCGACCTATTGGGGATTTTCCAACCATTACGGCTGGGAAGTGGCGGAAATCATCCGGCTGTGCGACCAGACCGGGACACCCTACCCGGTGGTCAGCCAGCCGATGTACAACATCGTCATGCGGCAGCCGGAAAACGACCACCTGCCGGCCTGCGAACATTTCGGCATCGGCGTCGCGCCGTTCTCACCGCTGGCTCGCGGTGCGCTGACCGGGAAATACGAGCAGGGCAAGGAGCCCCCAAAGAACAGCCGCGCCGGACGGGGGGATGCCAGCATCCTCAACCGCGACCTGCGGCCGGAAGTGTACAAGGTCGTCGAGGCGATCAAGCAGCATGTCGCTTCGCGCGGCATGACCCCGGCGGAATTCGCCACCCTGTGGGTGCTGAACAACAAGACCGTTACCAGCGTCATCGCCGGGCCCCGGACCCTGCAGCAATGGAAGGGGTATATCGACGCCCTGAAGCATGAGTTCACGGCCGAGGACGAGGCGCTGGTGGACAGCCTGGTATCGCCCGGCCACCCGGCAGTGCCCGGTTTCAACTGGAACCGCCACCCGCCGATGGGCCGCAAGCCCCGTACCGCCTGAAACAGCCCCGGCAAGCCAGCCTGCCATCAGGGAAGATGACGGCATGGCTGGTTGTTCGGGTGCAAATGCTTGCGGGGTGGATTGGCACCGGCTACCGTGGCGTGAGCCCTCCAGCGGCGACGGGGCTCTTATCGTGGGAGAGGAATTGCGATGCCAGTAACCCTGACGGATGAGCAGATCGCGTTTTACAAAACGAACGGGTATCTCGTCGTTGAAAACGTGCTGAGCGCGGAAAAACTGGCGGAACTGCGCCGCGAAACCGAATCCATAATCGCGCAGGCCGGCAGTGTCAGTGAAAACAACGATATCTATGACCTTGAGGACAGCCACACACCGGCGAACCCGCGCGTCCGCCGTATCAAGAATCCGTATGAGCATTTCGACTATTTTCGCAACCTCGCCCATGACCCGGATATCCTGACACCCCTCATTCCGCTGCTGGGGCCGGATATCCGCTTCTATGGCGGCAAGATGAACATGAAATCGGCAGGCTACGGCGCGCCGGTGGAATGGCACCAGGACTGGGCGTTCTATCCGCACACGAATGACGATGTTCTGGCAACCGGCATCCTGCTGGACGATTGCGATGAATCGAACGGCCCGCTGATGGTCCTGCCCGGATCGCACAAGGGTCCGACCTACAACCATCACCACAACGGCCATTTTTGCGGCGCGATCGACCCGGAAGCCAACAGGCTGGATTTCGACGCGGCCGTTCCGCTGACCGGGAAGGCCGGATCGATGACGATCCACCATGTTCGCATGGTGCACGGCTCCGCGATGAACACGTCGAACCGGCAGCGCCGGCTGCTGTTGTGGGAATACGCCGCGGCGGATGCCTGGCCGCTGGTCGGCCCCAAGGGACCGCCGGCGGAATACGATTCAAAAATCGTCCTCGGCTCGGCGCCGACGGAGATCCGCGTTCGCGAGGCGCCGGTCCGCATGCCCTACCCGCCCGCACCGCACCAGGGCTCGATCTACGAGAACCAGAAGGATTCGGGGCGGTTTTTCTTTGAAACCTTCGAAAGCCGTCAAAAAGCCGGTGTCGGCTGATCTAAATCACGGGGCGGGCAATATTTCCCGCTTATATACCGGTCCGGTTCTTGACCCCAGTCATTCAGGCGTTAGGAATAAGGGATAACGATAAACAAGTACCCGGCTCAGTACGGGTCGACACTCAGGGAGGATAAAGTGGGACGCGTAGCAATCGTAACCGGTGGAACACGTGGCATCGGTGCCAGTATCAGCACGACCCTGAAGGACAACGGCTATAGTGTGGCCGCCTTTTACGCCAGCAATGACGAGGCTGCCGCCGCCTTCAGCAAGGAAACAGGCATTTCGGTCTACAAGGTCGATGTCAGCGATTTCGATTCCTGCGAAGCAGGCGTGGCCAAGGTCGCCGCTGAACTGGGCCCGGTCGACATACTGGTCAACAATGCCGGCATCACCCGTGACGGCACCTTGCACCGGATGGACCATAAAAAATGGCAGGCGGTCATCGATACCAATCTCGGTTCCTGCTTCAACATGAGCCATGCGGTGATCCAGGGCATGCGCGAACGCAAGTTCGGCCGTATCGTCAATGTCGGCTCGATCAACGGGCAGGCGGGCCAATACGGCCAGGTCAATTACGCGGCAGCGAAATCGGGCATCCACGGTTTCACCAAGGCGCTGGCCCAGGAAGGCGCCGCCGTCGGCATCACGGTGAACGCGGTTGCGCCCGGCTATGTGGATACGGACATGGTCCGCTCGGTCCCGCCGAACATCCTGGAAAAGATCATCGAACGCATCCCGGTCGGCCGGTTGGGCACGGCGGACGATATCGCCCGTGGCGTATTGTTCCTGGTGGCCGATGAGGCGAGTTTCGTCACCGGCTCGACCATGTCGATCAACGGCGGACAGCATATGTACTGACGGGGAAACCAACGTTTCTCGCGCCGGATGGAGCCAATAACCGGGCACGGTTTCGCGATTTCCGTGATACGGGTTCGCCATGGACTGGTACCTCGTCGTCAAGACAGCGCATATTCTCAGTGCCTCGGTTCTGTTCGGCACAGGCATGGGGATCGCCTTCTTCATGTGGCGATCCCGGGCGTCGGAAAATCCGCATACGCGGGTATTTGCCACCCGCTACACGGTCGTCGCGGATTACGTCTTTACCCTGCCCGCCGTCATCGTCCAGCCCCTGACAGGCATCTGGCTGATCCATGCCGGCGGGTTTGATCCCGGTGAATTCTGGCTGATCACCACCTATGCGCTGTTTGCCGTATCCGGCATCTGCTGGCTGCCCGTGGTCTGGATACAGATCCAGCTGAAAAACATGGCCGTTGCCAGCCTCGAAAGCGGCATCCCCCTCCCCGACCGATACCAGCGGCTGTTCCGCATCTGGTTCATGCTCGGCATCCCCGCCTTTACCGCCGTCATCGCCATGTTCGCCCTTATGGTCGCGAAACCGGTATGACCGGCCCGGCGGACAGGGAAACCGGGGTCTGGTTTGTTTATGACGGCGATTGCCCAATCTGCAGCGCGGCAGCGCAGGCGTTGCGTATCCGCCAGCGGCTGGGGCCGCTGCACACGCTCAACGCCCGCGATACGACAGACGATCCCCTGCTGACCGAAATTCGCGCACGCGGTTATGACCTCGACCAGAGCATGGTGATCTATCACCAGGGCCGCTTCTATCACGGCCCCTCCGCGTTGAATTTCATGGCCCGGTACGGCGCGCCCCGCGGCGCCTTCAACCTGTTCAACAAAGCGCTGTTCTGGTCGGATACACTTGCGACCATTCTGTATCCCTGGATGCGCGGCGTCCGCAACGCCCTGCTGCGCCGCAGGGGCGTCGGGCGGATCGACAACCTCGACATGGCCAGCCGCCCGACTTTTGCCGCCATATTCGGTGCGGAATGGGAAAACCTGCCGCCGGTTTTCCACAAGCATTACGCCAACCGCCCCTATGGCAATGACGCCGTCACCGTAGAAGGCATTCTGGACGTTCATGCTGCCGGCCCCATCCGCCTGTTGCGCCCCATACTCGCCCCCATGGGCGGTATTCCTCCTTTCACGGCTAGCGGCGTGCCGGCGACCGTCTGCTTCGAAAGCGAACCGGATACACCCGCCTTTCATTTCAATCGTGTCTTCCGGTTTCCAGACCGCCCGCCCTACCGGTTTCATTCCCGCCTGTTGCCGCGTGGCGGGAATGAAATGATCGAGATCATGCCTTTTGGTCTTGGCTGGCGTGCGGCGTACCGTTGGGCGGATAACACGGTTCAACTGAGCCACCGGGGATATATCCTGCGCCTGTTCGGGCATGATATTCCGTTGCCGCTGGAGCCTCTGTTCGGGCGCGGATATGCCGAAGAAACAGCCGTCGATGACGACACATTCGACATGCATATGGAAATTTCCCACCCCCGCTGGGGCCGCATTTACGGCTATGCCGGCCGGTTTACGGTGACCCGTATGGATTTATCATGACCTCGCGCGTCCTCGTCATCGGTGGCTACGGAAATTTCGGCGGCTTCATTTCCCGCACCCTGGCGGATGAACCGGACATGAAGGTCATCGTGGCGGGCCGTTCCCTTGAACGGGCGCAATCATTCTGCGCAACAATCACCGACTGTGCCAATCCGGTCGAGTCAGCCGTTCTGGACATCGCCAGGGATTTTGCATCGGCGTTGCGTGACATCGCGCCGGATATCGTCATTCATACATCCGGTCCTTTCCAGAACCAGGCCTATAACGTCGCCGGAACCTGTATCGCGCAGGGATGCCATTATATCGACCTCGCGGATGGTCGCGAATTCGTCTGCAATATCGGGCAACTGAATAGCCATGCGGCACGACAGGGCGTCACGGTCATCGGCGGCGCCAGTTCGGTGCCCTGCCTGACAGCCGCGCTGGTCGACCGTTACGGGCCGGAATTCGCTGCACTGGATTCACTGGACTACGGCATCGCAACCGCCCAGCAGACCAATCGGGGCCTCGCGACCACAGCCGCGATTCTGACCTATGTCGGCAAACCGTTCGAGACACGCATCAATGGGGAAACCCGCCGCATCTATGGCTGGCAGGGGCTGACCCGGCATCGCTATCGCAGGCTCAACGACAGGTTGCTGGGTAATTGCGACATTCCGGACCTGACGTTGTTTCCGGCCCGCTATCCCGGCCTGGAATCGATCCGGTTCCGCGCCGGGCTCGAAATTCCACTGATGCATCTCGGGCTTTGGGGCCTGTCCTGGCTGGTTCGCGGCGGTCTTGTCCGTCGGCCCGAGCGCTTAGCACCGCTTCTTTTGAAAGTAGCACGAATGTTCGACCGGTTCGGCGGCGCTGACAGCGCCTTCCACATGGATATGTCCGGCCGCGATGGGGACGGCAACCGCAAGGCCATCCATTTTGAACTTACCGCCCGATCCGGCGATGGGCCCTATATTCCCTGCATGCCGGCCATCCTGCTCGCAAAGAAACTCGCACGAGCGGAAATCACCGCGCGGGGCGCATTTCCCTGCGTCGGCTTCATCACCCTGGATGAATACCTGGCCGGCCTCGCGTCAATGGATATCACCTGGGAAAGCTGGTGATCACTCCAGATAGACATGCATGCCGAGGCCGATATATTCCACGCTGCGGTCATAGAACTGGCCGTTCGGGCTGCGGCCGTTGAAATATTCTAGCAGCATCTGCACCCGCTGGCTTTTGGCGATCAGGTTTTCGAACTGGATCCCCGCCCGCAGTGACAGGTCGGGGCGCCAGTCGTTCTCTTCCCGGTTCTGCAGGTCGGCCGCCGCAACCGGGCGCACCGCGCTGCCAAAGAAGGGCAGCTTGTATGTCATGGGGAAAGCATATTCCGAGCCGATCTGGGTTGACCAAGGGTCGAGGTCCTCGGGTTCCTTGTGAACCAGGTAGCCCGCACCGCCATAAAGCCGGAATCCGTTGTCGAATTCATACGAGGTTTTCAGGTCGACCGCTTCATAGCTCAGGTTTACCCGGTCGATCGCACGCCGCCGTAACAGGAATTCGTCCCCCAGATGTGAGCTCTGATGGAAGAGACGGGCGATTGCCGAAAAATTGCCGTTGCGGTAGCTCACCGGAATGCCGACCCAGTAATCCGCGTTGATCAGGTCCTTGGATTCCGCATTGAGGTCGAAAATGCCGAAGACCGCCGCCTGGAAATCAATCTGCCAGCGGGCCTTTCCGCCGGCGCTGCCACCCAGCAGCCCGAATGATTCGCCGAAGCTGACGGCGCCCACGTCATTCAGTTCCTCATCACCCTGGTAATTGTGATAGGCAGCGGAAAAATGCGCCCAGCGCGGATCGGCCCATAACGGGTTGAACAACCGGCCGCTCGGCAGGGTTACAAGCCCGCGTTCGGTTTCCGGTGGGTCCAGCATCTCGGAATCTTTTGTATTCGAGGACGCCTTGGGTTCGCGAATCTGCGCCATGACAGGCGCGACCGGCGGTTCCGCGGAAAGTTTTGCGGTTTCGACACGGACAGAGAGCACACCCTTGAGGCCCTCCAGCGCGGTCTGCAGCCGGTCTTTCTCTATTTCCGTCAGCGTGTCGACCTTGACGGTCACAAACCCGCCGGCGACGTTCACGACCGGGTCGGCAATTTCGAATTCCCGGACCACGATGGCGGAAACATACCCCGCCAGGAAAGTGTCTTCCGGCGGCGGCAGGGCCGCCTGCGCGGTTTGAAAGGGGCCCACCAGCAGCATCGCTGCGAACAGGATCGATAGCATACGCGCATTCATGAAGTCTCTGTCCCCTGATATCAGCATCGTCTCAACATCTCTGAACGGTTATAGGCCAAATAGGTTCCCGTTACGGAAAGTAAACGAGTGTTCCGTATCATCGCGATGTCGTTTGTTTTTGCATTAGCACAGTGATGCTCTATGAAGGGCATAAATCTCCAGGAACGGGTTATCAACATTGATCAAGACTACGCTAGCGGTGTTCGCCGACAGCTTTACGGCTGCTGAAGGTGACGGTCCCGCCGGATTTTCGTTCGGTCGCATCAAGACCGAAATTCTTTCCGGGCTGACGGTCGCGCTGGCGCTCGTTCCGGAAGCCGTCGCGTTTGCCTTCGTCGCCGGCGTGCATCCGCTGGTCGGGCTGTATGCGGCCTTTATCGTCGGGCTGATTACCGCGCTGATCGGTGGTCGCCCGGGCATGATTTCCGGTGCCACCGGCGCGCTGGCCGTGGTGATGGTCGCCCTGGTCGCCACGCATGGCGTTGAATACCTGTTCGCGACGGTCGTGCTGATGGGAATCATGCAGGTCATGGCCGGGGTCTTCCATCTGGGGAAATTCATCCGGCTGGTCCCGCATCCGGTGATGATGGGCTTCGTCAACGGGCTGGCCATCGTCATCTTCCTCGCCCAGCTGACCCAGTTCCAGGTGCCGGGACCGGATGGCGTCAAGGAATGGATGACCGGCTGGCCGCTGATCAACATGCTGGGGCTGGTCGCGCTGACCATGGCGGTCATCTGGCTGGTGCCAAAAATCACTAACGTCATCCCCGCACCGCTGGCCGGCATTATCGTCGTCGTCGCCATCGTCGTCGCGCTGGGGATCGACGTGCCCCGCGTCGGCGACCTGGCCTCGATCAAGGGCGGTCTGCCGGACTTCCATTTCCCGATGGTGCCGCTGAACCTCGAAACCCTGCAGATCATCATCCCCTATGCCGGCATCCTCGCCGCCATCGGGTTGATCGAGAGCCTGCTGACCCTGAACCTGGTCGGCGAAATCACCGGCAAGAGCGGCGGCGCCTCGCAGGAATGCATCGCCCAGGGGGTTTCAAACACCGTCACCGGGCTCTT
>CAXBEC010000108.1:0-7726 GCA_963974145.1 uncultured Alphaproteobacteria bacterium
TCTTGACGATCTGGCACGTGTCGCCAATGGCGCGATCGGCGCCCTGTCCGGTGTCCGCGCCGAAATCGAAGCGATGGTAAAGCAACGGGTCGAACGGTTGCTGGCCGATATGGACCTGGTAACACGCGATGAGTTCGAGGCCGTGAAGGCCGTGGCTGGGAAAGCGCGGAGCGAACAGGAGGCCCTGGAGGCCCGGGTTATCGCGCTGGAAGCCGCGCTGAGCAAGACGAAACCGAAACCGGCAACGCGTCGCAAACGCGTCGCTTCGAAGGCCAAAACCAAACCCGCATAACGCCCGGCCGCGCCGCAGCAAATTTTATCTGTTTTCGCGCGTAAATCCGCTTGCTTGTGTTGATTCTCGTATGGCACTCTAGGTCTAGTGGTCGTACGGCGAAGATTACCACTAAATATCGGAATCGGCTTTGGTCGGCTCCACTCGCCACGGCACGATTAATCGGGTCCCTAGGGGCCGTGCAACGCGAACGCTAAAAGGTACGCGAATGGTATTGGTGCACGCCGAAATTCAGGACACACCCAGCAATCCTATCGACCTGATGGAAGAACTCGTCCGTGATAACCACTGGATGTGTGACAGGGCGAGCGAAGAAGAACTGCTGGTCGAACTGACGGGCCGCTGGTGTGATTACCGGATGTTCTTCGTCTGGCGCGAACAGGTCAAGGCGCTGTATTTCACCTGTTCGCTGGACATGAAGGTCGTGCCGGAAAAGCGGCGCGCCATTAATGACCTGCTGTCGCTGGTCAATGAACGCATGTGGTTCGGGCATTTCGAACTCTGTTCCGAAGCCGGTACGCCAATGTTCCGTCACACCATGCTGACACGCGGTTGGCACGGCGTCAGCGCCGAACAGCTGGAAGATCTTGTGGACATCGCCGTTTGCGAATGCGAACGTTTCTACCCCGCCTTCCAGTATGTCCTCTGGGCCGGATACACAGCGGCACAGGCGGTTGAAGCGACCATGCTGGACACGGTCGGCGAAGCCTGAGCGAGAAATCATGACTGCCAAACTGTCACGCCCCTTACTGCTTGTCGGCTGCGGCAAGATGGGCGGTGCCATGCTTTCAGGGTGGTGCGAATCAGGCATCGCGACGGCGGGGGTCACCATTATTGAACCCATGGGGGCACCGGCCTTCGAGGATAAGAGCGGGATAACGGTCCGTTCCGATGCGGTGGAGCTGCCGGCGGATTTCGACCCGGAAATCGTCGTTTTTGCCGTCAAACCGCAGCAGATGGACGCGGTAGTCCCCGCCTATGCGCGCTTCGTATCCGGCAACACCGCTTTCCTGTCCATCGCGGCGGGACGCACCATTGGATATTTCGAGGAGAAACTGGCCGGCAATGCCGCCATTGTCCGCGCGATGCCGAACACACCCGCCGCGATCGGCCAGGGTATTACGGTGCTGTGCCCCAACGCGGAAACCTCTACCCTGCAGGCGGAAATCTGTCGTGAACTTCTGTCAGCGGTCGGCGAAGCGATTGTCGTCGATGACGAAGCGCTGATCGACGCGGTAACGGCACTGTCCGGCGGCGGACCGGCCTATGTTTTTCTGTTGATTGAATGTCTCAGCGAAGCTGGTGTACAGGCCGGGTTGCCGGCCGATCTGTCAGCGCGGCTGGCCCTGTCGACGGTCGCCGGATCGGGACAACTGGCCCTTGCCAGCGATGAGCCGCCGTCGAAACTGCGCGAAAACGTAACCAGCCCCGGCGGCACCACACTGGAAGCCCTGAAGATCCTGATGGCGAAGGACGGGCTGCAGCCGCTGCTGACCCGGGCCATTGCCGCCGCGACGCGGCGCAGCCGGGAACTCGCCGGCAGTTGATCCGCAGACATTGAAATGGAACGGCCCGAAGCGCTATATTTTCGCGTATCGGTAATCGAAACATTTCAGACGGATGCGAACCATGGTGCGCAAGGCAGACAGACCCCGTCATATTGTTGAGACAACGCTGAAGCTGGCCGCCGAAGGCCGCTGGTCACAGATTGGTCTGCGTGACATTGCCGAGGCCTCCGGCGTGTCTCTGGCCGAACTGCATGAACTGTATCCATCGAAGATCGCCATAATCCGGGCCTGGGCCGACATGATCGATGCTTCCGTCCTGGATTCCGCGAATGCGCTGGACCCGGAAGATTCACCGCGCGACCGGCTGTTTGATGTACTGATGCGTCGTTTCGATGCGATGCAGGATAATCGCGACGCTATCGCCGCGATCCTGCAGGCAACCTGCCGGGATCCACTGGCGGGGCTGTGCCTCGCATCGGGGCTGACACGATCCATGCGCTGGATGCTGGAAGCGGCAGGCATCCGCGCCGCCGGACCGAAAGGCCGGATGATAACCCGCGGCCTGACCGGCGTTTGGCTGGCTACCCTGCGCGTTTGGCTGAAGGACGACAGCGCGGACATGGCCGCGACAATGGCGGCCCTGGACCGCAATCTGATCCGTGCGGAACGCCTGATGTCGATGCTGCCAAGCGGCCGGCGGCGCCGGGCCGCGGAAACGGAACCCGACGCGGCGCCGGCGTGACAGGGTCGTCATGAGCGAAATTGATTTCAACGATTTTCTGAAGGTCGATGTACGCGTCGGTACCATCGCCCGTGCCGAGGCTTTTCCGGAAGCACGACGCCCCGCCTATAAGCTTTGGGTGGATTTCGGACCGGAAATCGGCGAACGCAAGACATCAGCCCAGATTACCAGAAATTATTCGCTGGACGAATTACCCGGGCGACAGGTCGTCGCTGTGGTCAATTTTCCGCCCAAGCAGATCGGCAAGTTCATGTCGGAAATACTCGTCCTCGGTGTTCCCGACAGCGAGGGAGAAGTCATGCTGCTGCAGCCGACAGCAGGCGTCCCCGATGGCGGACGCCTGTATTGAGCCCGCATGGCATATCGGAAACGCCGGACGAAGGCGCAGCCAGAGCGCTGCGGCATCTGGACGAGGTACTGACCGGCCTATGGGGATTTGGCAGCAACGCGCTGGTCGGATGGACGCCGTCACGCCGCGGTATGGAGGTCATCAGCACGCCAATGGTGCGGCTGTATCAGTCCAGTGACCTGCATCGCCGCGTATTTGCCGGTGACAGGGTCATGGGAAACACAACCTTCCACAAGGTCGCGGCCGCCCTGGATGTGGAACCGGTGGAGCTTTTTCTGAAATACCCGGTGTCCGATGACGGGGATGGCCTTACCATCGCCCAGGTCGATGCCGTATTTTCCAAATTCGCCGTAACCAAAACCCGCCAGCGTGGTGTATTCCTCGTCGATATCGTCAGCTTTTCCCTTTATTCGCCCGAAGAGCAGGCCAGCCAGCTCGCATCGCTGGAATTTGCCCTGAATATCGCCAACGAGACCGCGCGGCGGCGTGGCGTTTCGGTCGATCTTGCGCGTTCCACCACCGGCGACGGGTTCTATGTCTGGAACCGGGAGAAAGGGCTGGACGCCGACCGGCGCCTGTTCTGTGTCTTTGTCCTGTCGCTCGTTTATCTGGCGGCATTGCGGCAGGCCATGGGCGACGTATCCTACATTCCCAAAATCCGCTGCTGCTTCGGAATCGGCAGCCATTACAGCTATCACGATGCCGACCATCGCCGCGATGCGGATTATATCGTGGGCGATGTCACCATCTCGCTGGCGAGGCTGATCGGCAAGGCGCGCACAGACCAGATACTCATATCCCGTTTTGACCGGCAACTGGAAGATTCGGAGAAAACGATCGGCACGCGGAGCTTTGTTGCGTCAGCGGTATCCCTGCTCGACGGATTCCGCGATATCCCGGTCGCCGGCGACCTGGTGGAGAAAGTTTCGATCTATCTGACCGGACCGCGGCAGGATGACACCAGTTTCCGGATACAGCGGCTGCGGGTCACCGACAAGCACGGGCTGGCCCATTTTTGTTACAATGCCAAAGTCAATATCGATACGGACAGCGGCACGCATATCCATTGCGGATTACGGCACGAAGATCTGGTGAACGATCTTTCACGGTCGGTCAGGGTGAAGGAAGCGAATGCCTGACAGGCAGCGTGGCATCGATCATCTGGTCCTGTGCGCCCGTGATCTGGAAGCCGCGCGGGCGGCATACCGATCATTCGGGTTTACGACAACGCCACCGGCGCAGCACCCCTTCGGCACAGCCAACAGCCTGGTGCAATTGCAGGGCAATTTTCTGGAGCTCATCGCCATTGCCAACCCGGCGGAGATCAGGCCCCTGCAGCCGGACGAATTCAGTTTCGGAAAGTATATCCAGAACTTCCTGCAACGGCGCGAAGGCATGTCGATGCTGGTCTTCGAAAGCCACGATGCCGTCGCAGACCAGGCGGAATTCGTACGCAAGGAAATAGAAACATACGAACCCTTCCATTTCGAACGACCCGCGACACTGCCGGATGGGAAGACCGTAACAGTCGGCTTTTCGCTTGCCTTCGCCACGACTCCCGATATGCCCGAGGCGGTCTTTTTTACCTGCCAGCAGCATGCACCGCAGTATTTCTGGAAACCGGAATACCAGTCGCATGCCAACGGCGCGCGGACCGTCAGGGAAGTCGTCATGGTCGCGGAATCGCCGGGTCGCCTCGCCCGGTTCTTTGCCAGCCTGCAGCCACCCTGCGCCGTGTCACTGGATTCAAAAGGGCTTCAGGTTGCAACCTCTCGCGGACAGATCACCGTTCTCACCACGGATCTGTTCATGGACCGGTTCGGTACCCCCGCGCCGGGTCCCGACACGCCGTATTTCGCCGCATACACGATATCGGTCACCGACATGGATGCCACCGCCGCCGTATTGCGTGCCAACGGGGTTGCATGGCGCCGCCGGGGGCCGTCGATTGTCATAGACGCCGGCGCGGCCTTTGGCGTGATCCTGGAATTTGTCAGTGAAACCTGAACCGTTTGGGGGCATTGCCTTAATTTTAGGCACAAAAATATCCGGGCCGACCGGAACGAATTTTCAAAAACCCTGTTTTCGACGGTTTAAATCGCGCCGACCGGATTACATATAGATGGCCCGCCAGTTGCATAAGCAGGGCATAACGCCATTATCTGGCCCATGCTAATTTGGCAGCATGAATGCCGCGAATTGAGGTTCCGATGCTGAACCTGTCGAATAACGAACCCAACTGGGCCGGGGCGCGGCAATTACTGCGGCGCCTGCGGGATGTTATGGCCGGGGACGGCACGACACAGGTTCGGCTGGACCGGATTGTCCGCATGATTGCGGACAGCATGATCACCGAAGTCTGCTCGATTTACGTCCTGCGCCCGGGACGCATGCTGGAACTCGCCGCGAGTGAAGGGCTGCTGCCGGAATCGATCCACCGTACGCGACTCGCCTTTGGTGAAGGGCTGGTTGGCGTTATCGCGGCGCAGGCCCGGCACCTTGCCCTCGCGGACGCGCAGTCACATCCGGATTTTGCGTACAGGCCGGAAACCGGTGAAGAGGCTTATACCTCGCTGATGGGCGTCCCCGTCATGCGCGGGGGGCGGGTCCAGGGCGTTCTGGCGGTGCAGAATGTATCGCCGCGCACCTATACCGAAGAAGAGATCGAGGCGCTGGAAACGGTCGCAATGGTCGTGGCCGAACTGGTCGCCGATCCGGACGGCACGTTCGGCGCACCGACTGATAACGGTCTGGGGTTGACCGGACCCGCGCTGCAGTTGCCCGGGCAGAAGCTGGCCCCGGGGCTGGCCCTGGGTCAGGTCGTCCTGCATGAAAAGCAGATTGCGATCAGTCGCATGGTCGCCGAAGACCCTGTTGTTGAACTGGAACGGCTGGCGACAGCAGTGAGCCAGATGCATCGTTCCCTGGACACCATGCTGGAAAGTTACGGCAGGGGCGCTGAGGGCGATCATGTCGATATTCTGCGCGCCTACCGGATGATCGCGGAGGATCGTGGATGGCTGGGACGGACCCGGGAGGCAATCCGCAGCGGCCTGACCGCCGAAGCCGCGGTCGCGAAGATCCAGAACGACACCCGCGCGCGGATGAGCCAGGTCGCCGACCCGTATATCCGGGAACGGCTGCAGGATCTCACTAACCTCGCCTATCGGCTTATCGAGCACCTTTCCGGTGGCACCACCGGCACTGACGACGGCGACCTGCCGGAGAAGATCATTCTGGTCGCCCGCAACATGGGACCGGCAGAGTTGCTGGATTATGACCGGTCCCGGCTGTGCGGCCTGGTGCTGGAAGAAGGGTCGGAGACCGCGCATGTCACTATTGTCGCGCGCGCCCTGGAAATCCCGCTGGTCGGGCAGGTGGACGGCATTCTGAACCGGATCGAACCCGGTATGGGCATCGCCATAGACGGCGATAATGGCGAAGTGTTCCTGCGGCCCGATGAAAATTTCCGCGCAACTTTCATCGAGAACATGAACCTGCTGGAAAGCCGCCGGGCGGCCTATGCGGATACCCGGCATTTGCCGGCGGAAACGCGTGATGGAAAACTGGTGTCGCTGAACTTCAATGCCGGACTTCTGCTCGACCTCGCGCATCTGGCTGAGAGCGGCGCGGATGGCGTTGGCCTGTACCGGACCGAACTGCCTTTCATGATGCGGCCGCGATACCCGGATTTCGAGACGCAACTGGCCCTCTACCGGGACATATTCGATCAGGCGGCGGGACGGCCTGTTACCTTCCGGACGCTGGATATCGGCGGCGACAAGATGATGGCCGCCATGCCGTCGATGGGCGAAGAGGAAAACCCGGCACTGGGCTGGCGTGCGCTTCGGATCGGGCTGGACCAGCCCCGGATGCTAAGCGACCAGCTGAGGGCACTTATCGTGGCCGCGGATGGCCGGCCGCTTCGGGTCATGTTCCCGATGGTCACCGACGTCGCCGAATTCGACGCCGCCAAGGACATCCTTCTTTCCGTAATGACGGAAATCGAATCTGCCGGCGGCGCGACACCGGCCTCGCTGGCGGTCGGCACGATGCTGGAAGTTCCGGCCCTGCTGTTTCAGTTGAAGGCGTTGCTGTCCCGTGTCGATTTCCTGTCGGTCGGTTCCAATGATCTGTCCCAGTTCATCTTTGCCAGCGATCGCGGCAACCCGCGCCTGAATGGCCGCTATGACGTATTGGCGCCGGCCTTTCTGAAAGTCCTGCGCGAAATCGCACAACAATGCGATGCCGCAAAAGTACCGGTCAGCCTGTGCGGCGAGATGGCGGGAAACCCGCTGGATGCGATGGCGCTGATCGGGCTTGGCTACCGGTCGCTGTCGATGCAGCCCGGTTCGGTTGGCGCGGTCCGGGTGATGATCCGCAGCCTCGATGCAACCCGGCTGCGCGCGGAACTCGACGCGTCGCTTGACCTGCCCGATCACAGCCTGCGCAACGCGCTGATCCGTTTCGCGGCGGACCACGGAGTCGATATCAGCCTGCGCGGTTCGGCCCGGGTCTTTGCCTGAGAAACATTACGTCAGGCGCTGCAACAGTTCTTTCGCCAGCGCCTGCACTTCCTGCGATGCCTTGCCACCCGGTTCGGTTTCCATCGCCGTCATGCCCGCGCCGACACTGGCAGCATAAGCGACCCGGTTTCCCAGAAACGCCCTGGTAGTTTCCGCCGGAAATTCCTTGAGCGCCTCCCGCATGTCAGCTGTCAGCCGGGACCGCGCCGGAACCCGGTTCAACACCAGGACCGATTCCGTCCTTTCAGCCGCCGCCAGACTGAGGATCGGTTCGGTCGCCCATAGATCCATCGGTGTCGGCTGTACAGG
>CAXBEC010000109.1:0-7703 GCA_963974145.1 uncultured Alphaproteobacteria bacterium
CCCATTCCCAAGCCGCGACAGCTGCGCGCTACCATGAAATGGTGCAGGTGCACCGTGTCCGGGGACCGTCGCGACAGGATCGCGTAACCCGCTATGACATCGCCTTCACGGGCGCAGAAGGACAATTTCCATTTTTCGGGGAGTTCGTACAAGAAGTGCGATTCCGACCAGTACTCTCCTGGTACATCGCTGGCGATAGCGAGAATCTGCGTGATATTCCGGCTGATATATTCTGCGGAGAGGGTTTCGATGCGAATGCTGTCCCGGTTCATGGAAATAGAATCTGTTCCCTTTCAGGTTTCTGTTTTCGGTATCAAAGTTACGTTCCGCCTCGCCGTTAAAAGTTTTCTAGACGGGCAGGTTCCGCCACCGGGCTGTCTATCTAGTGCTTATGCCTTCCCCGAAACCGCCCTGGCGATGGCATCCGCGATGCGCGCAACCGCCGGTTCTTCGAGGTACGGGTGCATCGGCAGGCTGAGGACTTCGCCGGACAGGGCCTCGCTGACGGGGAGAGAGCCTTCGCCCTCCCCAAAGGCCCGGTAAGCTGTCTGGAGGTGCATGGGCAGCGGATAATAGACAGCCGTTGGTATGCCGAGATCCTTCAGCGCAGAGGCGATCGCGTCCCGCTTCTCTGCCGGTACCTTGATTGTGTACTGCGCCCAGGCGCTGGACCGGCCCTGATACCGGGCCGGCGTTTTCACTACATTGGCGAGCCGGGCGTCATATTGCCGGGAGACGGCTTCGCGCCGTTCGATTTCGCCCGCAAAATGCGGCAGCTTTGCCAAAAGAACTGCCGCCTGTATCGTATCCAGCCGGGCATTCAGCCCGACGCGGACGATGTCGTATTTCGCGCCGCCTTTACCATGGGCGCGGATCGACAGCATTTTTTCCGCGAGTTCGTCATCATCGGTCATCACCGCGCCGCCATCGCCATAGCAGCCGAGAGGCTTGGCAGGAAAGAAGCTGGTGGCGGTCGCGCGGCACAAGGCGCCGACCCTGGTGTCGCCCAGGCTGCCGCCGAAACTCTGCGCGGCGTCGTCCCAGACCATAAGCCCGTGTTTTGCGGCGACCGCGGCCAACTTGGCGTATTCGACGGGAAGGCCGAACAGGTCAACGGCGAGGATGCCGCGCGGGATGAGTTTTCCGGCGGCTTTTACCGCCTGGATACGCTGTTCCAGATCCGCGCAATCGATATTGAAATCATCGGGGTCGACATCCACGAAAACGGGCGTTGCGCCGAGAAGCAGGATGGCTTCGGCTGTCGCAGTGAACGTGAAGCTGGGGACGAAGATGGCGTCGCCCGGTCCGACACCTTCGGCCATCATGATCATGACGATGGCGTCGGTGCCGCTGGAACAGCCCAGCACGTGTTTTGCGCCGGTGAAATCCGCGAGGGCGGCTTCCAGTTTCGCGACCTCCGGTCCCATGATGTACCGGCCATGGTCCAGCACTGTCTGGATGGCGGCATCAATGGCGGGCTTGTGCGCCTGATACTGTGCTTTCAGGTCAACGAAGGCGATGGGGGCGTTTTCATTCATTGGCTTCATTCCAAACCAGTCCGTTGTCAGTTTCCCGATATGTTTCGCCTGTTCGGGGACAGGTCAGATCATTTCCGAGGCGTTCCCCCGCGCGGCTGACCCAGCCAAGGCGGCGAGCCGGGTTGCCGACGACCAGCGCGAAGTCGGGAATATCTTTCGTGACGACGGCGCCGGCGCCGATCATGGCGTATTGCCCGATCGTCACACCGCAAACAATTGTGGCATTCGCGCCGATTGTCGCACCCCGGCGAACGAGGGTCGTCGCGAATTCGTTTTTCCGTTCGACGAAGGCACGCGGCGTCAGCACATTCGTAAAAACGCAGGATGGCCCGCAGAACACGTCCGCCTCCAGCGTGACACCCTTGTAGACGGCAACATTGTTCTGCAGCTTGCAGCCATCGCCGATGACGACATCAGGCCCGGCCATGACGTTCTGGCCGAGGACGCAGCCTTCGCCGATTGTAGTGCCCGAAAGGACATGGACGAAGTGCCAGATCTTGGTGCGGGGGCCGATCGACGCACCGTCATCAACAATGGCGGTCGGGTGGATAAAAGGGGCTGTCATGCTTTGTCAGCACCGGCAAGCGGGATATTCCGACCGGACTCGATTGCCCGTCGGCAGGCGTCCAGAACCTTCAACACCCGAATGCCTTCGGCTGCATCGGAAGGCGGAACAAGGTCTTCGGTAATGACCTTCAGGAAGGTTTCGCACTCGTTGCGCAAAGGTTCCGCATCACCATAGGCAATCGGCGTCGCATCCGCCTTCTGGACGATAGGGATATCGCCGTCCCAGCCGACCGTGTGACGGTACATCAGCAGTTTTTCCGGACCGCTGGCCGCATCGTTGAACACCGCCATGCCATTTTCTCCCACGACCACCAGCCTGTGTTCCTTGTACGGATGCAGCCAGGAAACGAAGATATGGGCGGCAAGACCGTTTGAAAACTGCAGATGTGTCAGCGTCGTATCGGCAATTCCCGGCGTCAGGTGCCCCGATGCCGTCCCGCTGATTTCGTCGGGGAGGCTTCCGGCGAGCGCCAGTATCATTGAAATATCGTGTGGCGCGAACGACCACAGTGCATTTTCCTCACGCCGGATCTTACCGAGGCTGAGCCGGTTGGAATAGATATAGCGCAACGTGCCCAGCTTTCCCGCGGCAACCTGATTCTGCAATGCCTGAAAGGCCGGATGGTAGAGCAGCAGGTGGCCCACCATCAGTTTCAGGCCAACAGATTCGGCTTCGGCTTTCAGCGTTTCTGCTTCCGCGATGTCGAGACAGAGCGGCTTTTCGACGAATACATGTTTTCCCGCCGCCAACGCCCGCCGAACCATTTCGGCATGGGTGACGGCTGGAGTCGCTATAGCAACGCCCGCTATCGACGGATCGGCAAAAAGGGCTTCCGGGCTGTCATGGGCGGTAGCGTCAGGATAGGCGGCTTTCGCCTTGTCGAGGGCGGCGGGGCTGGCGTCACAAAATGCGCCCAGGACGCCCATCGCATTGTAATTGCGCATCAGGTTCGGCCCCCAGTGGCCAAGGCCGATTACGCCTATGCTGGGACGGTCGTTCATTCTTTTGCTTTCAAGATGGATGCCGGTGTGTGGATGCCGCATTGTGCGGCAAGTTCGTTATCGAGATAGGTGGCGCGGTTTTCAAGGTGCGACAGAAGCTTCTGCGTTGGTGATGCGGTTTCTGCGCCGTTCCACCAGATCGGATGGGTGAGGAGTTGCAGGGCGGTTCCCTTGCGGACGGATTCGTGTTCCAGGGGTAATCCATAATGCCAACCACCGCGCGAATCCGAGCAATAACCCATGTCATGGGTATAGCGGCGGCTATAGGCGGAAAGGCGGCCGGCAAGTTCGTGCGCCGACCCGACCAGTGACGGTGCCGGCCGGTGAAAACTGATCACCCTGACGGGCGCACCAAGAATTGCTTCCAGCGCGGCGCATTCCTGTGCAGCAGCTTGCTGGAGGGCGTCGCGGTTGTCGGGGTAGAGGGAGGCGTCCAGGTGGAGACCGATATCATGACCAAGCGCGCGTAACTCGTGCAATACTGATTGCCCCTGCCGGGACAGCGGATTGTACATGTCCGTACGCAGCAGCACGAAATAGGTTGCTGCCACGCCCAGCGAGTATTCCGTTTCCGCGACCGATATGGCGGCTTCAAGACTGATATCGATATCGTGGCGAAGAATGAGGTCGCTTCTCTCGGGCCGGCAATCCGCGAAATGCCGTACGGTATAACCCTTGTCAAGAAAGGCCTGAACAAGGTCGCGATATCCGTCAGAGGAGAATGGGGATTCAGTCATGAGTCGGGTGCGTGCGGATGATCAGTGAAGTTCCGAAAGCAGGCGTTCGTAGAATGCATGCATTGGCGTGCGTGTCTGCCCCGTATGATACAGGATAACCAGGGTGCCGCCGAGGGCGCGGCAGGTGCGGATGGCAGCCTGGCATTCCTCGAATGCATCATCGGTGGACAGGTCGCGGTATTTGCCGCCAAACATGCCGAAATCCATGATCGTGGTCGATACCTGTTCAAGCCGCATCGGCCGTCGCCGCCGCAGGCTGTAGGCCTGAAAACGGCGGCAGGTACCCGCCCGGAACGAAGTGGTTTCGGGAAAGGCGAGAGTCGAATCGAGGTCCATGCCCGCTTCGTCCCAGATATCCGGCGTGATCCCGGCAGCATACCGCAATACATGCTGTCGTCCTTCGCGGATTGATGCTCCGGTAATCGTTTCCAGCGCCCTGTGTTGTCGTTGCCATTCTTCGGGATCTGTCACTGTGTCGAAGCCGGGATGGAATCCGACAACATGGCCCCTTTCCCGGATCGTATCCGTAACCTTTCGGAGCAGGTGCGGCATGGTCGCGGCATAGGGGCTGTCCATCGACAATTGTGTCGGCCCCATGAAATAGAAACGGCTCCTGAAGCCGTGCAATTCGGATAATGTCATGAGCTCATTTACCGATTGCCATGGTTCTCCCGAAAACCAGGCATCCCGGGCGCGATGTAATGCGGCAATGGGTGCGTGGCGTTTGACGAGGTCACCGGCAATGCTGCGCACAGGTCCAAAAAAACGGTGGTATCCGCGCAACTTGTCTACATCATGGGTGAGCATGACATCGAAGACACTGCGGATTGCGGGTTCCGCATTTCCGGTAAGCAATTGCGCAAGATCCTGTGCGGCACGGTCGGCGGGGGGAATATCCGAATGCATGTTTACTCGCGCCATCGCTGACGCATCGTATGGAAAACGCCCGTATCGATCGGTCCCGGAAGCATCCCGCTCCTCAATCCGCGACAACATGAAGAAAATTGTGCCAAGTGCATCGTAGGAGATGGCTGTTCCGGAACAACCGGCGTCGCCTTGTGGGAAGATACCGCCCAGCCCGGTTGACCGGATCTGCCAGTCGATGAATGCCGGTACGGGATGAATCCCATCCTCGTTCAGGCGGACACCATCCGGAAAGAGATATGCCGGATTGGAAATGGCCTCTTCGGGCGGGTTCGGGCCGTAGTGCAGAACTGTAGGGGATTCGGGAACCCGCTTCGTGAAATGGCAACGGTCGAGGAAGTCACAGGCGTATTCCAGTTCCGGACGGAATGCATCCAGTTCCGGCGCGACAGACAGACGATAAGAGACGATATCAGGCATCGATATCGAAACAGCGGACCCAGGCGTCGTGGGTCAGAAGCTGCCGCAATAATTTGGTGTGTGCCGCCGTTCCTTCCAGGTGTTCATCGATGCAGGCGGCGAGGGCATCGCAATCCAGAATGCCGAATGACAGCGCATCAAGGCGGTCGCGAATATCCATGAAGCGCTGCCGGTGCGTCGGTTCTTCCCGATAAAGCGTCAGAATATTCTGCCATGAGCCGGCGGAATATCCGGCGCCGCGAACGCTGGGCCGACTCAGAAGACCGCTGCGGCGCAATGCGGCGCGCCCCAGCAGCCCGCCTATTTCAAGCCAGCCATGCAGGTCTGCCGCAAAGCCGGTATTGGCATTGGGAATACGGGCCGCCTCGGCTGAAAGGCGGCGCAGCGCAAGCTGGACAATCCGACCGCTGCATCGCTGTGCCGGGGACATACCCAGGTAAAAGTCGAACACATCATTGTCGAAAGCGGGCATCCGAAGGTCGCATGCGGCGCGGACGGCCATCATGCCGGTGAAGGCATAGTGTTTGTTGACCGAATGCAGAATAAACGCGTCCCATGCATTGTACGGCTGGTCGGAATCGAGCCAGGGAGACAGGACGGTCTCGAAAGCGTCTTCCTGGCGCTGCCACCATGCCTGCCGGTAACCTGGATCAACGATGCGATCAATTGTATGACGCGGGGGACCTTGCCGAAGATGTTCGAATATTTCCTTGCCGGAGGGGCGTTTCGAAATCGGGCGTAGTGTTGGCAGGCGCGTCTTCGATCCGCCGACATTGAGGAATTTCGACGGCAGATAATAGCCGCGCAAGGTGTAGTCGAGCCCGTGGCCGGTCAGTGCACTGCTGCAGGCTGCGCCAACGGCCGGCAGAAAAGCCGACATCGGAGTCGATGCCGGGTATTGCCCGCCTGATTCAATGACTGTCTGCTCCAGAACCGGCAGGGTATCCGCAGGTTCCACGATGAGCGACCTGTGCGTCGCACCGAACAGGTCTGCTATTGTCTTTGCTATTTCTAGTTCCGGGTTTTCCGCGAAACTCGCCGTGGTCCAGCAGGATGGCGGCGGCGACTCCGCGGCCGCCAGCAGCATGCGCGAATCCAGCCCGCCCGACAACAAAAGCCCAGTGCGGCCGGGGTCGGTTTGCCGTTTCATCGCCTGGCGCAATGTAAAGGCGAGGCGTTCGGCGGCGTCGCCCTGGGACTGCCGCTCCTCGCGCCATACCAGCGTCCAGTAACGCTGGTCGTGGCGCTCGCTTCCGTCGAACGTGACAACGGCTGCCGCGGGTAATGCTGTGACGCCGTCCAGAGATGTGATGTCGCCGATCGTGCGCTGAATGGTGAAGAGTTGCGCCAGCGCTTCAGGGTTCGCGCGCCGGGGCACGGCCGGGTCGGCCAGCAGCGTATGCAGTTGGGATGCAAAATATACGTCGCCGTCACGTTCGAATATATGGACGGGGAATGTTGCCAGTCTGTCGGTCACGAGGATCAGACGATGCGCGGCACGGTCATGAATGGCCGCGCAGAACTGACCGTTGAGTTGGGCAAGCAGGTCGATACGTTCGGCCTGCACAAGACGCAGCAGCAGGGTTACGGCATCGGGGGAGCGAAAATCGGCGAAGGCCGGATCAGTAACATTGTAAATGCCGCCGGAAAGGACGGCTTCCATTTTTCCATCAGCCGATATGGCGTGGCCGGTTTCGCCGCCATTGCGGTGCCAGACCCGGCCCAGCGCGGCGCCCTGACCCGGCAGCGTGTGTGTATTAAAAGCATTTGATACGCTTGCCGCCATTTGCGACGCGTCCGCAGGGGCGTTCCGGTCGCGCCGGAATATACCGAAAAGGCCGATCATTCGGACGCAGCATCCTTTTCCGGCAAGGCCAGCAGATTGCCGCGGTTGCCGACGATAACCTCATAACCGTATGGCTCCAGGATCTCCTTCGTGATTTCCCAGATCTTGCGGTTATCCCGGCTGTACCAGCCTGCAATCCGGATCCGGGGGCGCAAGGTGCGAAGGGTGTATTCTGCGTCCTGCAGCGCCTCCACTTCGGCACCATTCAGAGTCAGGCTGAGCATATCCATTTTCGACATGCCAAAATGCGTGACGGCGCCATCAACAGAGATGGTTCGGACCTTCTGCGTATAACTGCCCTGATGAATATCCTGCACCAGTGAATTCGCCTGTGCGAAATCGGATTCCAGTTCGAGTTCGGTTTCGCAATTCCAGACGGCACGGTGAACCGATGAAACATTATCGATCCCGTTCTCCGTGATGTTTCGCTGCAATAGACGGTGACAATCGGTATCCGCTTCGACCGCGTAAATATGTCCCAGTGGGGTGTCGCGGGAAACCCGGAGGTCGCCAAAACCGAGGAAAGCGCCACAGTCCAGAATAATGTCGTCGGGTTTAAGCGTGAACGCATCGCGAAGCCGGCGGCGCAAACCGGGATCGAGTGTATCCTCGATTGTGTCCTTGTGCTGTCCGTGGAAACCGAACATTTCCTCAACACCAAAATTTTTC
>CAXBEC010000110.1:0-7657 GCA_963974145.1 uncultured Alphaproteobacteria bacterium
CAACATAATAATTAT
The DNA here is from genome assembly GCA_963974145.1 of uncultured Alphaproteobacteria bacterium. Lineage (GTDB taxonomy): Bacteria > Pseudomonadota > Alphaproteobacteria > UBA8366 > MarineAlpha4-Bin1. The sequence goes on from CAXBEC010000110.1 coordinate 16, forward strand.
AATTGAATGCATTTTTACAATCAATTATTTTTGTATAAAGATACGTTTTTTATGGACCTTGTAATTTATTATAACGATAACGGATAGTTAGTGAGTTTTTGACCCTGGTCACAATTCGGTATATCCGGCAGTTGCGGGATCTTTAATACGACACGCAGTGCCAAAATATGTGGAATTGCGTGCAAAATTGGCGGGAATCGGTCTTATTACACTTTGGCAGCATAATAGAGGCAGCATGACAGCAAAATATACGCGGGCGCAGCATAAGCAGTACCTGGAATTGATGGATAGTATCAGTGGATGCTGGGTCGAGATATTCCACGGCGACACCGACTTCTATTCCGCCGCGTATTGGGATTTGCTGACCGAAATCTGGCGATCGGACAAACCGGTGCGGAAAACGGATGCCCTGCGCTATATGAAGGCGATAAAAAGCGCGCATACGGCCAGCAAGTATGTCGAATCCTCCCTGAAACGGGGTTTTCTGATCGAGACGGACAACCCGGAGGACGCGCGGTCCAAGCTGCTGTCGCTTTCCACCGAGATGCGTCAGCGGCTCGATGATTTTTTCGACGAGGCGGTTGGCGGGCTTCGCCGGGCATCCCGGACGGTGGATGAGATCGGTCCGTCACCGGAAGACCCCTGACATTCCTTGAGACTGCAACTGTCCAAGCCCTCCCTGATATCAAAGTGAGACCATGACCGAAATCATCAAAGGCCTTCGGGTCGTCGAGGCTTCCGCCTTTATTGCCGCCCCCTATGCCGGGCTGACCCTGGCGCAGATGGGGGCCGACGTCATCCGGATCGACCCCGTCGGCGGCGGGCTGGACCACAAGCGCTGGCCGATCACGAAGGACGGCAACAGCATTTACTGGGCCGGGCTGAACAAGGGCAAACGCTCAATCATGCTGAACGCCCGCGACCCGGAAGGCCGGGAACTGGCGCATGCGCTGATGACCCGCGAAGGCCCCGGCGCCGGCATCGTCCTGACCAACCTGCCGGCGCGCGGCTGGCTCGCCTATGACACCCTCAAAACCAGACGCGACGACCTGATCATGCTGGGCATCACCGGTAATCGCGACGGTTCGGTCGCGCTGGACTACACGGTCAACGCCGCCGCCGGATTCCCGCTGGTGACCGGGCCCGCCGGGCATGCCGGCCCCGTCAACCATGTCATGCCCGTCTGGGACGTCGTCGCCGGGTTGAGCGCGGTTACCGCCATCCTCGCCGCCGAACGGATGCGCCGGGATACGGGCACGGGCCAGTTCATCGCCCATGCACTGTCCGACGCCGCCTTCTCGACCCTGAGCCACCTTGGCTATGTCGCCGAGGTACAGGTCAATGGCGACGACCGACCGGCGACCGGCAACCAGGTCTACGGCACCTATGGCTGCGACTTCGCCACATCGGATGGCCGGCGCGTCATGATCACCGCCTTTACCACGCGCCACTGGCACGCGCTGCTGGAGGCCACCGGACTTGCGGAACGCATGCAAAAGGTCGCCGAACTGTTCGAACTGGACCTCGACCGCGAGGAAGCCCGCTGGGAAGCCCGCGACACGATTACCGCCCTGCTGAAACCCTGGTTCGCCGCCCGGACGCTGGATCAGATTCGCGACGCCATGACCACCGTTGGCGCCTGCTGGGGGCCCTATCAGAGCTTCGCGCAGGCGGTCCGCGAGGATCCCCGCCTGTCGACCGAGAACCCGATGTTCGAAGAGATCGACCAGCCCGGTATCGGCCGGCATATCGCCGCCGGGCCAATGGTGGATTTCGGCGCCGCACCGCGGACGCCGGTCAGGCCTGCGCCACGGCTGGGCGCGGACACGGATGCGATCCTGGCGGACGACCTTGGCCTCGACAGCGGACAGATCGGCAAGCTGCACGATGCCGGAATTGTCGCCGGGCCCGCTAAAGGCTAGCTGCCCGCCTTCAGCGCGTCCCAGTATTCCCGGTTCACGCCGTCGATCAGCCCGTCATGCATGACGCCGAGACAGTGCCGGTAACCGTAATGCGCGGTTGAGCCGGCGCCATCCGCAACACTGCTACAGGCCGAGAAGGCTTCTTCCGCATGGGCTTTCGCCCGGGCGGAAACCTGCGCCTGCAGGGCCCGCATCTGCGCCTCGCGGCGTTCATTGTCAGTGGTATGCCGGTCGCGCGGCAGGGCGTTGATCGCATTCCGCACCACCTTCGCACCGTCCAGCGTATCACCACGCTGGCCAATAACCTTTTCCGCAACGCCGCGCAGGGTCGTCTGCGCGATTTTCCGATCCGCCTCGGTCTGCGGATTGTCGTCCTGCGGTTCCGCATCGGGGAACAGCAGGACATTGCCGGTAATCCTTACCGACAGGGAGGCCAGCCCATTCCGCTGCATGACCGATTCGTCGACGCTAAGCGTTACAGCAAAATGATCCCGCTCCGCCAGGACACGCAGATACTGCCCGGCCGGCAGGACGGTCTGGCGCCCGTCGGCCGTTTCGCCGATCAGGGTCATCGTATCATCCTTGCGGGTGCTCCTGGCCCCCGTCACGCCCGCCGGTTCCGTAGCGACGCTGTATCCCTTGCCCCGTGCCGGATTGGCCCGGTCTGGCTGCAGGCAAATGGCAGCGACCTCTGCGGTGCAGAGGCCCGCTTCGCAGGTCAGCGGCAATTCTTCGGTGGGGGTCACGACCATCAGAATCTGTGGCGCGGCCTGGGCTGTTACGGCCAGTCCCGCGAGCCCGAAAACGGCAGCAGCGGCAAATACTCCGAGACGCATGAGCTTTCTCCCAGAATGGCTGTCTTACCCCGCAAACATACCATAATTACGCGACATCCCGAACACGTTATCGTGTATTCAGCAGCCCAGTTGCCGCGCCAGATCGATCAGGTCCTTGGCCACGTAATCGAAGTCATGCTCCGGCGTCAGGCCCGTCGTCTGGTCCGGCCCCCGATCCTTGCGCGGGAAGAATGCGGTGCGCAGCCCGCAGGCTTTCGCCGCCGCCAGGTCATCATTATGCGCCGCCGACATCATCACCTGGTCGCGCGGCAGATCCAGCATTTCGCAGGCGGTGATATAGGCTTCCGGCTGCGGCTTGTAATAGCGCACGACTTCCGCGCCGAGGATCGTGTCCCAGGGCAGGCCGGCATTCTTCGCCATATTGACCATCAGGGCGACATTCCCGTTGGATTGCGTCGCGATGATGTGTTTCGACTTCAATCGGGTCAGCCCTTCGACCGAATCCGGCCAGGGATCAAGCCGATGCCATGCGTGGTTGAAATCGTCGATCGCCGCATCGTCCAGCTGGGTAATGCCGGTTTTTTCCAGCATTTCGACCAGGTTTTCCCGGTGCAGCACGTCCAGCTTCACAAAAGGCCGCTCGCCGTTGCGGATTCGCGCCATAGACGGCTGATACAGCCCCCGCCAGCCATCGGCGAAAGCTTCCCAGTCGGTGTCGATACCGTAGCGCTTTCCGATGGCCTGGCCTTCGCGGATGATACTGGCGCGCCAGTCGACGACGGAGCCAAACACATCGAATATCAGTGCCTTAATTACCGGAGATGCCATATTTCCAACCTGTCACTAGTGAATAATTCCCGGACACTATAGTCGCCGCCATGCAAATGTGCGGCGGATTTCACCTAGAAACGGAAATAAATAAACGTCTGCGAATCCTGAATCGCAAACAAGGTCAGAGCCGTAGCAGCCGCCAGCGTGGTTTGCCCCATAATCGCGAAAGTTCCACGCTTGCTGATAGCCGCCAGCACCGTTTGTGGTTGCAGCCAGAAAGCAATAGCCGCCGAAACGCCCAGCAGGACAATATCCCCGGAATGAACTGGTACAAATGCACCACCGCCGAGACCAGCCAGGCTCGAAAAATAGTCGGCGGAGCGTTCAAAATCGTACCGGAAGAAAACCCAACCAACCGAAACCAGTACGAATGTCGCCAGCCATTGAAACCATCCCGGCGCCTTGTCCCACAGATGCCGGAGGGCGCCATACCCCGAGACGAGAGCGGCATGGTAAAGCCCCCAGGCAACAAACGTCCATGCGGCGCCGTGCCATAAACCGCAGATCGCGAAAACAATGACAATATTCCGCAGATAGTGACGGTTTCCGCCCAGCGGCAGGTAGAGGTAGTCGCGGATCCAGAAGGACAGGCTGATATGCCACCGACGCCAGAAGTCCTTGGGATTCAGCGCATTATAGGGGCGATCAAAATTATCAGGCAAATCGATGCCAAACAGCTGCGCCAGCCCGATAGCGATCAGAGAATAGCCGAAAAAGTCGAAATAGATCTGGAAACTGTAGGCGAATACTCCGAACCAGGCGCCAAGCGCGGACAGGTCGGCGGGAATGTCACCCATTCGGAGCAGGGTGTTCGCAAGGCTGTCGGCCAGCGCAACTTTCAGGATAAGGCCAACACAACAGTACGTAACGGCGCGCCGCAATCTTTCCAGATGCAGCCTGAAATCAGCGACCCCGCTGATCCGTTCTCTGACTTCATGCAGCCTTACAATTGGGCCTGCGACGAGTTGCGGGAAGAAACTGACGAACAGTGCAAAATCAGAAAACGGTGGGCGGCTTTCGCCCCGGTACCGGTCAATGGCATAGCCGACAACCTGGAATGTAAAAAACGAAATTCCCGCCGGAAGGGCGATATTATTGAGGAAAGGCAGCACGGTGCTGCCTCCGGCGCTGACATCACCGAATACTGAACCAAACAGGAAGCCGGTGTATTTGAAGTACAACAGTGCCACTACGGGCCCGGCAATCGAAAGAAACAGCCTGCCCCGGTGCCGCGGCACGGCAAGACACCAGACCCACAGGATTTCCGCGCACAGAACCACGGCGTGGTCGATTCCGGAGAATCCATAGAACAGGATCGACGCCACGGTCAGCGTATAAACCCGGTAGTCCCGCAGCACAGGAAGACCTGTCGCCAGCAGGACGCCGGGCATAAACAGGAACAAGAACTCGAACTGGTTAAATATCACCGTTGCCCGCCGACCGGCCCGCGTGCCGCTTTCGGTTTTGTCAGGATTATCTTGTCGATCCAGTCGGCAATTGCACGTTCCGGCGGGTGGTTCCAGTCTTGCCAGGCGTATTCACCACCTTTGGCTTCGAGAACCGGCGCGTCATAGCATGACAGATTGAGGGTTTTGCATTGCGCCAGGAACTATTGCCTGAGCGCCACGGCATTCTCATTGCCAGACACGACAGACGGGTAAAGCGGTGACTCGAAAATGACCAGTTTGACCTTATACGTCGCCTGCAGATCACTGAGTTTCCGCAAGTCCGCGACAAGCAATTCAGGGATGATCTGCCGGGCAACCGGTGATACGGACCTCGCGGGCGACAATTCCGGATTGGCGTGCGTTGCCTGCACCCTGCTGCCATCCATCCGATAGGCCCCGCCGCCTTCCTGTGCTGCCAAATCAAAGCCAAGTGCCGCCATAAAGGCATCGTGAAGAGCCTTGCCGGAAAACAACATTTTAACGTCCTGCCACGCACTCCAGAGAGTTCTCCAGACAGTCTTGAGTTGCTGCTTTGCCGGCGCATCAGCTTCATTTAACAACGCGATATCGTTGTACAGAGACCGGGCGCGGATAGAATAGGACGGTATCGTACCGTTTCCGTAAAGCTCGAGCGAAAAGTTATCGATGCTGATGATCGCAATCTTCGGCAACTTGGCTTGATCTGCCAGCCATTCGACCATCATCACCGAATTTCGAAAACTCTGCCCCGACAGCGAATAGTTAAAATACGTGCCGGCGGGCACGCCCAGTGCCTTGGCACCGATCATAAGAGACCGGGAGTTTCCGAAAATCGCAAATGTGAACGACGGATGCTGCAAGGCCGCATTCATTTTGGCACGCGACATAATCAGACTGGGCATCCGATCCATGCTGCCAAGAAATTTCGCGCCGTCGCCGCCTGAGCGGAAAGCCTCGGTTAGAGGCGAATTCATCTGAAGATATGACAGGCACAACACCAAAACCGACAGCACCAGAAAGAACAGCTTCATAGGCGCCAGCTCACAGCAATGACCGCGCCCCGCCCAACCCGTGCCTGGTGCCGTCGCAGCACTGTCAGATTCAAAGGGAACGCATGCAATCCAATGCCCGCCTCACGCCAAAGGCCCCTACCTTCGTAACCGGAGATGCCATATCCTCCCCTGCTGGTGTTCCATCTGCGCGATCCGTACTACAGGCGACAGGTAAAAACTATTCTCTCGTTTGGCTTTGGTTGGCTTTAATCGAAACCAATGGAATTGGCATTTATTGGCTTTTATTGGCTTTTATTGGCTTTTATTGGCTTTGTTCGACATTGAGGCTGCCGCCGAAACTGGAATTACAGAATAATTTCACCGTCATCAATTGACCACGCGCAAAACTGCGAGGCCTCACCAATTAAAGGAATATAAACTTATTTTATGGATTTGGCAAGGAAAAACCGGCGGGCGTCCGGTTCGCCATTGCGTAGCGTTTGAGCCAAAAAGCGCCATTTCAAACCCTTGTCGAGTTTCACCATTATAGTGGTGACCGGATGTGTAAGGAATTCCGACATGCACCAGTCAAAACGACGTCGCATCAAAGTAAAATCCTTATTTTTCCATTGAAAACAATATATTACGATACGGTTCATCATTAATACCCGGATGCTGGCAGTGTAAAAAATACCGGCACGTGAAATTTCAGGTATCGAATTTCTCATCACCCTCATACAGGGTACCCGCACCGCCTGAAGGTCAGTTTCCGGGCCGCGGGATCGGCAGCGTTGCTTCAATGACAAATCGCTATAGGAAACCACATTATGTTATATTATAACGCATCAGATTTTTCGTCATTTTATGGCGAATGCCCACATCGAAGCCAAAGGCGCCCTTCATGACCACGGAGACCATGCAGCCGGTACTGGCTGAATTGCAGGGGGTAACCCTGCAATATGGCGGGCGCGCGGTTCTGGATCACGTCGATTTATCGATAGAACGTGGACAGATTGTCACGGTGATCGGCCCGAACGGGTCCGGCAAGACGACCCTGGCGCGCGTCCTTCTGGGGCTTGTCGAGCCCGATTCCGGCAAGGTCCGGCGCATGGATGATATCGTTATCGGCTATGTGCCGCAGCGCATGCATACGGATTCCAGCCTGCCGCTGTCCGTGCGCCGGTTCCTGCAACTGGCGGCGCCACGCCGGGGCCGCGAAATCGCCGGGGCGCTGGAGGAAGTCGGCGCCGCCGCCGTCGCCGAAGCGGATATCGGATCGCTATCCGGCGGCGAATTGCAACGGGTTTTGCTGGCGCGCGCGCTGCTGCGGGATCCGGACCTGCTGGTGCTTGACGAGCCGGCGCAGGGTGTCGATTTTTCAGGGCAGACTGCGCTGTATCACCTGATCGGGGAAATCCGAGACCGGCATAAATGCGGCGTCCTGACAATCTCGCACGACCTGCACCTGGTCATGGCGGCGACCGATCGTGTCATCTGCCTGAACCACCATATCTGTTGTTCCGGCGAGCCAGAGTCAGTCCGGATCCACCCGGAATATGTTGCGCTGTTCGGTCCCGCGGCGGCAAAGGATATCGCCGTCTATTCGCATAATCATGCCCATAGCCACGATCTGGCCGGCAATATTGTCGAACCGGAAAACGGCCACCCGCATC
>CAXBEC010000111.1:0-7648 GCA_963974145.1 uncultured Alphaproteobacteria bacterium
ATCTATCATCGCCTGGACAAGATCGCGGACAGGTTCGGTATACTCCTCCATGTCCTCGCCATCCTTTATGCCCAGCAGCATGACCGCGGTTGCCGGCAGGAAATCCAGCGAGACCGATTCGTATTCGTCCTCTGCGTCGGCATCCTCATCAAGACCCAGACGGCTGCGCAGCTTTTTCATGCTTCTTTCGATACCGACGGTGTCATCGGCCACGAGGGCGTCGGCGACGTTATCGAAAATATCCGAAGCGGCATCAAGATCGGCGACGGACGGGCCGCACGCTTCGCGAACCGCAGCCGGTTCAAATGGGTTTTCCTCGAATTCCGGAAGGGTGAAAACGACAAATTCACGACCGGCGATCTGGTTCTCGTGACATCCCGCGCATGTCTGTTCAAATGATTTGACGGGGACATTGCGGCCCGCACGATCCGTATCATGGCAGGCAACGCAACGGTCCTTCGGCGCCCGGTCGGCAAAGCGCTGGTCTTCAAAATGCTTGTTGAAATGATTGGTATGATTGAACGCGATGACCGTACGCCGTCGGGAAGGATAGGTTTCGGAAAACGGCGGATGCCCGTTCGAAAAACTGTCGAATTTCTGTTCATGACAGGCATTGCACTGCGCGTCAGCCAGTTTGATGATCGCCCCGCTCTCCCCTTTGTGCTCCGTATGACACATCGTGCACTCGGTCTGCCGTTCGGCTCCGGCGCTCGCTTTCTGGAAAGTCTCGTTATGAGGCGCGGAAGCAGGGCCGCTGAAGGTGTGGCAGGATTCACAGGACTCGGACATGCTGGCTGGTGACCAGGATGCCTTCAGCCAGTTGGCCGCATCCTGACCATGTGGCTTATGGCAGGTCGCACAACCTTCACCGCTGGAAAACTTCGAATGCGCACCCGATATTTCGCCAGGGTTGACGGAACTGATTGCACGCGCATCGTCGCCCATAAAACCAAAGGCCGAAATCAGCGCCAGCACAAGTGCGGCTGCCAGCAACGTCAACCGGCCGCGAAACCGGCGCAATGACGGTATTGGCTTACACGCAGCGTGCTGTTTGCAACATTTGCCATCGGGCAAAGGACCGTCTTCGCATGGCCCGCCATTGCGGACGGAGCGGCGGCACTCCCATCGGCCATTACTCATATAAGGCGAGCATTCGCTGACCCCGCCACAGGCGCCGTCGCTGGACGGCCCCCGGCCACAGGGCTTGCCCCAGAAACTCAACCTTCCGCAACGATACGGAAAATTCGGCCGTTCGTATGGGCTCTTGTCCTGCCGGAACCGATCTGGATCTGTAATCATAGCGCGTACACATTAACCAAAATGAGGTGCCAAGCGGCTACCAGAATCACAGCCATTGCCAAAGGCACATGCACCAACAGCCACTTCTTCAACAGTTCCTGACACGAGTAATGCCGATCGATCAGGCATTTGAGTTCGCCAAGTTCGATTATCTGGTCGAAATATTCCTGTTCCGGATCATTCAGGTACCGCCGGGCCGCGCATCCGGGGCCGCGCAACCAATGCCCCGCGGCGTCACCGCCAACAATATGGCTGATCCGAAACCGCGGGCGGGCGAAAAACCAGCTCAACGTCCCGATATAATGCTGAGCGACCGTATCGCTGCCTGTTTTTTCCGTGCATTCCAGGACGAGCGCTTCGATTTTTTCACGAATCTCCGCAAGTTCGGCCGGAATACGCTCAAAGATGATTTCGATTTCCGTCTGGGCCAACCGGCGCGGCAACATGCGCGACAGGCCATACCCGATAATCCCGCTGATACTGACCAGATAGAACAATCCCGCCAGCACCTGTTCGTACAGCCCGACCGGCCAGATAGAGCCGGTATGGAGCCAGAACATCGCAAGCGCCAGGAAACCTGCCACGACATGGAAGGCGAGCCATACGCTTGCCCGGCCAATCGGGAGCATCGACAACCGTTTCCGGCCGTTGAAGAAACCCAGAAGCAGCATCAGGACAAACAACGTATAACCGGTCAGAATCGCCGGGTTGCCCAGGTTCTGCCAGGTATCGCGTGCCGCCCAGACCGCCACCCCGAACACGGCCGCGCTCAAAACACAGAAAGTCACCATCGGTACTGCGGAATAACGTTGCGACATTAACCCGCTCCCGTCGGGTTGAATTCCTGGAAATGGACCCGACGCAGCGCGCCATGCGGACACGCGCGGACACAGGCGGGGCCACCGGGACTGTTATCGCAGAAATCGCATTTGGTCGCCTTGAAGATCGGCTTGCCGGTATTCGGATCGGCAATCGTATGGCCGTCCTTCGTGCGGATGGCGACCATCGCGATGTTGTTATACGGACACGAATTTGCGCAGGTCGCGCAGCCGATGCAGGTCAGGTCGTTGATCACGACGATGCCGCTTTCAACGGTACGATGGATGGCGCCGGTCGGGCAGCCGATCATGCAGACGGGATCCGCACAATGCATGCAGGCATTCGCAACCATGATATTATCGAACGTCCGACCATGCCGCCGGAACCGCGGGTTACCGCCATGCGTCGATGCGCAGGCCCGGACGCAATCGTCGCAACGTACACAGCGATCCAGGTCGATAACCATCGACCGGGTGGCGTTAATAAACCGCTCCTCGACCGCCCATTCCATCATGGCGTCATCAGCAACCGGCTTCGAGGCGATATCCATCGTCGTCGATGTCGGCTGCTCCATGAAAGGAAAGACATGCTCTTCCAGGACCGGTGCCGGCACCCGGATAACATCGACATAGCCCAACGCCGTCAGCGTCGTGTAGAGCGCGATGTCCGGCACTTCGGGGTTCTTCCAGGCCGTATAAAGTTCGCCCAGCCCGAAATGATCCCCGGCACCAAGATAGGTCAGAGTCCGCTCGCCATTCCCGTGCTTCACGCTGACACGGGCGAAACCGGCGCGAATCATCAGCACCCCGTCTGGATATTCACCCTGTTTTGCAATCACCGGTTCCTTGGCATTGCCGCTTTGCCGCTGTCGCTGGAACGCGACATTCCAGTCAAAAGCCCCATAGGTTTCAAACAGAACCTTGTCGACAACGGCCTGCAGGGCGTTTTCATCGAGGCGCGAGAACATGACGCTTTCCTGCAAATGCGTCTTCAGCGCGTTTTCACGGTATCGCTGGTCAATCATGCGACGCCAGCCTTCGTCATACTTGCGCAATTCCCGCAAGCCCTGCCATCGGATTTCCAGCAGGGCGGATTCCTGTTCCGCAAAAATCGTTGCCGTCCGCGGGACCCGACCCAGCGCGGCCAGCTCGCCAAACAGCGCGCCGTCCTCCAGCTTGGCAGTGCGATGCTTGTCCAGTACGGCCGGCACATCCTGCAGGAAGACACGGGCATTCGCACTGTCGGAACCGCCACGCAATCCCTGCCCCTGGTAGCGCGATATATCGCGCACTTCCGGTACCGTTGAATTTGTCCAGAGCTGGGAAAGCGCTTCGAAAAACCCTTTCTTTCCCGTCTGCTGCCGCCCCAGGAGCGAGTGAGGCAATTCCGGCGCCAGGACAACCCGCAGGCTACCTTCCAGAACCAGAAAGGCCGAATTCCCATAGTCGCCTTCGCGGACGACAATATCACCGGCCCGGAAACGGACAATCCGGGTATCGTTCAGCAGCACCCCCTGCAACGGGGTATGTTTTGGAAAATTATCGGCTTCGATCGCCGCGATGTCCGGCCGACGCAGCAGCGACTCGACATCGGCCTGCGTCATGTCCTCACCAAAGGGAGTCGACCACCGTTGTGGTCGCTCCATCGTTGCTCTACCCGCGACATCCACCAAGACTATAGCCCCCGAAACACTTCCAACCGTTACGCACCCCCCGCCCCGGGGGGCGAGAGAGTCATTACTACTTACGGTCTTTCGGAAGCATGCCGCCAACGGCCCCGGTCAGGTCCTTGCCCTTAACCGCCGCTGCCAGCGCACGCCCATTCGCAACGCTTGGATCCGCAAGCAACGCGCCTGCCTCCGGCACCTCACCCTTGACAGCATTCAGCGCCGCCGTCGCCGTGGCAATCCGCTTTTCCTGCGCCGCCTTGTATTTGGCGTGATCAGATTTTGACATGGCCTGGGTCGCGCTGACCAGCGCTGCCGCCTGTCCGACAACATACATCTGAGACAGTTCGGCAGGTGTCATTTCCTTGTTAACCGTCACATCCGGAGGGTAGAAGCGATGCCGCACCGTGCCCTGGCTGTAACTGACAAGTTCGAATTCCGGCTTCAGCGGATGCCCGGCATCCAGCATCGCCGCCGCATGCTCCGGCTTCAGCTCTTCACGCGCCAGCCCGTGACACGCCATGCAGTTCGATGCTACGTCAAACAGCTTATCCGGACGGATCATCCCGGCTGCCTCGGCCTTCTGTATCCGCTCAGCCTTGTGCTCCGCGGTCTCGTCGTCCCGCTTTACACCCTTGCCATAATCATTGTGAATGCTGATCCACTCAGACGCCGAACCGTGGCAGCTTTCGCAGGACGGCCCCGCGACCTGCTTCGGCCTGGCATCCGCATCTTTCTGCTCGTCGCTGTAATGGCAGATCGTGCAGGTGTCCGACCGTTTCATGCGCTTGTCGCCAACCGCCTCCACGATATCATCAGCACTCTTGTTCTTATGGATACTCTTGAATGATTTGAAATGGGCGGTGCCTTCCCAGACATTGGCTTCCGCCGTGTGGCATTCCTGGCACTTTTTGGGCCCGACATTGAAAGGTGCCGCTTCCGTCTGCGCCGTCAGGCCCGCCAAACCGCTTATCACGACAAACGACATCACCGAGAATATTGTCACCAAGAATTTCTTCAAAATAACTCTCCCTGCGGTAGTGACCGGTTAAGCGGCCGTTTTACGGTAGCCATCCGTATTAAGCACATGACGGTAAATTACCGTCAAAACGAAGCAATCTCAAGTACCTATTACGATGCAATTGCCACATATTTTGCTGAACAATGTGTTAACGGTGTTATGTCTTTTCGTTTTTGCCCACGAATACTGACGCTTACACCTCAAGCAATCATTCAAAGCAAATTGATCCTCATGTTTTCGCGGGCCACGATCGCTCCTGGCCAGACCGAACGCGATTCGGCTTCGAGCTGCTCCATGAAACCGTCTTCATGGTCCGGATCATGATGGAAAATGGCCAGCATCTTGGCGTCCGCCGCACGCGCCAGTCGCACACCTTCCTGCCACGTGGAGTGCCCCCAGCCGACCTTGCTGGGAAATTCATCATCGGTATATGTCGAATCGTATATCACCAGGTCCGCACCCTCAATCAGCGCCAGGACATTTTCGTCCGGCTTGCCCGGAACGTGCTCCGTATCCGTGACGTAACACATCGACTTGCCCTTGTATTCGACCCGGTAACCGGTTGCGCCGAACGGATGGTTCAGGGGTGTAGTCCGTATCTGGATATCGTTGTACAGCTTGAAATTTTCGCCGGCCTTGAAATCCTCGAACTCCAGCGAACTGCGCATCGCTTCCAGAGGCACGGGAAAAGTCGGCGTCGTCATCTGCCCGGCGAGAATCCGCTTGATGCCGCCATCTTCGCTGACATGTCCAGCCATGATCGTAAAGGAACTGCCTTCGTGAAAGGCCGGCGAAAAGAACGGAAAACCGTTGATATGGTCCCAATGCGTATGCGACAGCAGCAAATGTGCGTCATACACGTTCTTGCGCATCAGCCAGTGGCCAAGATTCCGTATGCCTGTCCCGGCATCGAATATCAGGCGCCGTCCGCCGCACGCGACTTCGACACAACTGGTATTGCCGCCGAACGCGACATGTTTTGGAGACGGCGTGGCAATACTGCCCCGTACGCCCCAGAACTTGACTTTGAAACTCATTGACCGCGACCTTCCGTTACGTTTCCTGCCACACCCCAAATCGTAGAACGGATTTTGATTATTAATTTCCCGATAACCCGGCACGTCACCCAACAGCCGGAGCTAACGCAAACCGCAAGGCCCGAGAAGGTCGCCGTCTACGCCTTCACGATGCCTACGGCGGACTCAATCAACGACTTATCTTCCGGGCGGTGCTGTGACGTTGGTCACTCCCTGTGACATTTTATTAAAACTTCAACGACTTCAGCACCGCCCGAAACACTGCAACAGCATCAGCCGGGGAGGATTTCGCCTCCCCGGCATGATGATTAGATCGTGAACTGCAGATCACCCAGGCGCTTGGTGAGCTTCATGTTTTCCGCGTAGTCGATCGGTACGGCAATCAGCGCCGGCCCATCCTGCGCAAAGGCCTCGGTAAGCGCGCCGGGCAGTTGATCGGCGGCAGTGAGAGTCTTGCCCCACATGCCGAAAGACTGCGCCAGCAGTTCGAAATCCGGATTGCCGAACTTGAGCTCGGAATGCTTGCCGTTGAAGTGGTTCTGCTGTTTCCACTTGATGAGGCCGTATTCGCCATCGATCCAGACCATGATCACGGCATTCAGCTTGCGCCGGACCATCGTCTCCAGGTCCTGCACGTTCATCAGGAAGCCGGCATCGCCACAGATCGCCAGAACCTTGCGGTCCGGCAGCGCAACCTTCGCCCCCATGGCGCCCGGCAGGGCAAAGCCCATGGAACAGAAGCCGTTGGAGATCAGGCAGGTGTTCGGGGTATCGCACTGGTAGTAGCGCGAGATCCACATCTTGTGGGCGCCGACATCGCTGAGCAGGATGTCTTCCGCCCCCATCGCCTCGCGGACATCCCAGAGAACCTTCTGCGGTTTCATCGGGAAGGATGCATCGTCCTTTTCCATCGCAAAATCTTCGAGGATGGTGTCACGCATCTTCTTGTGGTCGTTGATGTCGAAGAGCGGCAGCTTGCCCTCATTGTCATAACGGGCATTGAGTTCTTCATTGATCTGCCACAACGCATCGGCCACGTCGGACACGATATCGACTTCCACCGGATAATCAGAATCGACCTCGGCCGGCCAGAAATCGATATGAACGATCTTCTTGCCGCCCGACTTGTTCCAGAATGCCGGCGAAAACTCGACCAGATCGTAACCGACCGAGATAATCACGTCGGCTGCTTCGGTCGCGGCAATGATGTGGTCACGGCCCTGCAGCCCCATCGTGAACAGGCAGTGCGGATCGGTCCGCGGAATTGCGCCCTTGCCCATGAAAGTGTTGACCACCCCGATACCGGACTTGTGCGCCAGCCGAACCAGCTGCTGCGCGGCGCGTTTACGGACCGCGCCGTTACCGGCAATGATCAGCGGCTTTTTCGCGGAGGCGATCAGATCGACCGCCTGCTTGATCGCCTTGTGATCGGCGGCGGGACGGCGGGTCTTGCCCGTCTTCATCGGTGCCAGATCGACGCTGTTTTCGGCAATGTCTTCCGGCAGTTCGATGACCGTTGCGCCCGGCTTTTCGGCTTCCGCAATCTTGAAGGCCTTGCGCACGACTTCCGGAATGTTCCGTTCGTCATAAATCGACTGCGCCCATTTGGAAATCGGCCGGAACATGGCAATCGCGTCCATGTTCTGATGGCTTTCCTTGTGCAGCCGCGTCGTGGAGGCCTGCCCGATGATGGTCACAACCGGGGCGCGGTCCATATTCGCATCCGCGACACCGGTCACCAGGTTCGTGGCCCCCGGCCCGAGCGTCGCCAGACAAACACCCGATTTACCCGTCAGGCGCCCGTAG
>CAXBEC010000112.1:0-7642 GCA_963974145.1 uncultured Alphaproteobacteria bacterium
CCGCGTTTCTCAGCATGTGGGTCAGTAATACGGCGACCGCGATGGTGATGCTACCGATCGGCCTGTCCGTCATTCCGGCATTCCGGAATCCCGAAGGGCGCGACCCGGACGGCTTTGCGCCGGCGCTGTTGCTGGGTATCGCATATGCGGCGACCATCGGCGGCATGGGGACGATCATCGGCACGCCGCCAAACGCCCTGTTCGCGGCCTATATGGCGGGGGCGCACGGGGTGGAAATCGGTTTCCTGCGGTGGATGCTGATCGGCGTCCCCGCCGTGCTGATCATGCTGCCGCTCGCCTGGTTCGTGCTGACCCATGTATCGTTCCGCATTCCCGGCGGGCAGGGCGCAGCCGCACCGGTGGCCTTTGAAAAACCCGGGCCGGTAAGCCGTGCCGAAGTCATGATGACGGTCGTCATGCTGGTGGTTGCGGGATGCTGGATGTTTCGGCCGCTGCTGGCGGGGATTTGGCCCTGGCTGCCATTGTCCGATGCCGGGATCGCCATAACCGGCGCGGTCCTGTGCTTCCTGCTTCCGGTGGACCTGAAGCAAGGCCGGTTCCTGTTGTCATGGGACGAAGCAGCGCGGATCCGGTGGGACGTGCTGATCCTGTTCGGCGGCGGGCTGGCGCTTGCAGCCGCCATCGGCGATTCCGACCTTGCGCTCTGGATGGGACACAAGCTCAGCGGACTCGGTGCGTTGCCGGTTGTCGTGCTGCTCCTCGCCGTCGGGGTGCTGATCGTCGGGGTCGGCGAACTGGCCAGCAATACCGCGATGGCGGCAGTTTTCCTGCCGGTTGCTGGCGCGTCGGCGATGGGCATGGGCGAACCCGCGATTCTACTGGCGCTGCCGGTCGCGCTGTTTGCGACGCTGGGATTCATGCTGCCCGTTTCAACGCCGCCAAACGCCGTGATCTTCGGCAGCGGCGAGGTCGAAATCGGGCACATGCTGCGCGCCGGTGTCATTCTGGACATTGTGGGCATTTTCGTGGTCGCCGGGATCGTCATGATCCTGGGGGGATGGCTGCTGCCGCCCGCATAGCCAACGCCAGGGGCCGAATGCACGTCCATAGCGCATTGATTTAAAAATAATTCGCGCAGCACGCAACGCGCGAGTTTTAGCCGCTGCCGGGTTGCGTTATACAGGGCGGGAATTCACTCGATTCAATCCGAATAATAATTCACTGGAGGGAGAAGACGCATGAAATGTCATATGGACGGGCGCGTGGCGCTGGTAACCGGTAGCAGCCGTGGCCTGGGCCGCGCGATGGCGATCCGGTTCGCCGAAGCCGGGGCGCATGTCGCGATCTGCGGCCGCCGCGAAGACGTGTTGGCGGAGACAAAAGCCGAAGTGGAAGCCGCCGGGCCCGGCAAGGTCGCGGCGATTACCGCCGATATCTACAGCGCCGACAGCATCAATGCCCTGATCGGTTCGGTCGAATCGCAACTCGGCCCGGTCGACGTACTGGTCAATAATGCGGGTGCATCGTTCCGCGCCAATTTTCTCGATATCACCGATGAACAGTGGCAGAAGGATTTCGACCTGAAGGTCTTCGGCGCGATTCGCACCTGCCGCCGGGTGCTGCCGGGCATGATGGAGCGGAAATGGGGCCGGATCATTAATGTGCTGAACCTCGGCGCCAAGGCGCCACAGGCCGGCGGCGCGCCGACGGCGGTATCCCGTGCCACGGGCATGGCGCTGACCAAGGTCCTGTCGAAGGAAGGCGCGCCGCATAACGTGCTGGTGAACGGTCTCCTTGTCGGTACCATTGAAAGCGACCAGCAGCTCAAGCGCTATCTGGCGACGGACCAGAAGAATTCCTATCAGGAATACCAGGATGATCGCGCGAAAGAACTGGGAATCCCGCTCGGCCGTCTGGGCCGCGCCGAGGAATTCGCCAATATCGCGACCTTCCTGTGTTCCGAAGAAGGGTCCTTCATCACGGGTTGCGCCATCAATGTCGATGGCGGCATGTCGCCGGTGGTATAATCGGTAGAGCAAATCAGGGCCGCTGCGTATGGTAACGCAGCGGCCCTTTTTTTTATGGAGTGCGGGAATGCCGGAAGCGGAATTGAAACGGGTCAAAACTGATGTCCTGGAAATCGCCTATACGGAATCCGGTCCGGTGGACGGCGTGCCGGTCATGCTGATGCATGGTTTTCCCTATGACCCGCGCTGTTATGACGAAGTCGCATCGCGGGTTGCGGCGGCCGGTTGCCGGGCCATCGTTCCGTATCTGCGCGGTTACGGGCCAACCCGGTTCCTGTCGGCCGAAACGATTCGCTCAGGGCAGCAGGGCGCGCTTGGTCACGATCTGTTACAGCTTCTGGACGCGCTGAACATTCCGCGGGCGGTTGTGGCCGGGTATGACTGGGGCGGGCGCGCGGCCTGTATCGTTTCCGCATTGTGGCCGGAACGCGTGCTGGGGCTGGTGACCTGTTGCGGCTACAATATCCAGAATATCGCCGGTTCAACGGAACCGGTCGCGCCCGAACAGGAACACCGCTACTGGTACCAGTATTATTTCCACACGGCGCGCGGCCGCGCCGGGCTGACCGCCAACCGGCGGGACTTCTGCCGATTGCTGTGGACCCTGTGGTCACCGAACTGGGCGTTCGATGATGCTGTGTACAACGCGTCGGCCCCGTCTTTCGACAATCCTGACTTTGTCGATGTGGTCATCCAGTCCTACCGGCACCGCTACGGCTACGCGGCGGGCGATCCGGCCTATGATGATATCGAGGCGCGCCTTGCCGCCCGTCCCGCGATCACGGTGCCCGCGATTTCCCTGCATGGGGGCGGAGATGGGGTGCACCCGCCCGCCGAATCAGTGCCCCATAAGCGTCATTTTACCGGCGCCTACGAACGTCGGGAAATGCCGCGGATCGGCCATAACGTACCGCAGGAGGCACCGGGCGCATTTGCCGATGCCGTCCTGGCGCTAGCCCGGGTGTGACTCTCCGGCAATACGCGCAAGCGTAACAAACACCTGATTTCTGCGGTGTTTCGGTAGGAAAAGGCGACTTTCCGATATCTTAATGGTTAATTAGCCAAGCCGCGAAAGGCCGTTTTAATGGTCGTCGCGGATATTTGCGCCTGTCCGCCATGTGGCGGGAACGGGCAGGCAAATTCCCACATCCTGCCGCAAGGGTTATTCTTCCGGAGAGTGAAAGTCATATGAGGATCGAGGACATGTCGTTTGGGTATCTGGTCGGCGAAGTCGACGTAAAGGATCCGGAAGCATACAAGGAATATGTCGCCGGAACGCCGGCGGTCGTGGCCAAATTCGGTGGCGAGTTCATCGTGCGAGGCGGAAAATACGATTCAAAGGAGGGTATGCCACCGCTGGGGCGGGTCGTCGTCATCCGGTTTCCAAGCTACGAAATGGCAAAGGCCTTCTATGAATCCGAGGAATATGCCGGTTTGCTGGCCCTGCGGCTGTCACTCACGGACAGCCGCCTGTTTCTGGTCGAGGGAGTCGATTGATCTTTCGAAAAAATAAGGTATAATTCCTAAAGTAACGAAATGTAGACATTTCGGCGCGACTTTCTCCATGTTTTGTTTTATATCAATGGGTTATATTGAATTCATCGAGGCTGGAGCGGTCTGAGAACGTTTGAAGCCACCCGTTTTTGCATTTTTCCGCGCCTTCGGGTGTTTCCGTAGGGTGATTCTACGATTCCGGCGGCGGTAACTGCCCTGCGGCGACGGCGCTGATCAGGGCTTCGAATCGGGCCATGACGGCGGCGAGGGTGAACCGTTCCGGCAGCAGGCTGTCCCGCAGTTTCGATGCGTCATTGCGCGGCGCAAGGCGCATGGCGTCCGCGAAGGCGTCCGCATCGTCTGCCAGGCTGATGGCATTTCCCGCCGCGTCGATTTCGGTGATGCCGCCGGCATCGCGCCAGGCGATAACAGGAGTCCCGGCGGCAAGCGCCTCCAGCGCGGCGTTCGGCATGCCTTCCCAGCGTGACGGCAGCAGGAACGCATCCGCGCCGGCATATTGCGCCCAGGGGCTGGCGGCGAAACCCGGAAAACCGACGCGATCCGCGATACCCAGCCGCTCGGCCTGTTGCTGCAGGGCAGTGGTCTCGGGGCCTTCGCCCAGCAGGGTCAGTTGCGCGTCTTCCGGCAGCGTTGCAAACAGGTCCAGCAGCCGGTCGAACCCTTTCTGCGGCACCATCCTTCCGGCGGCGATGAAACGCGGCCCGGCCCCCGGCTTGCGGACGGGCGCCGCCGCGCCCTGCCGTATCATCGCCGTATCGACCGGATGCGGCAGGATCGCCAGCCTGGCCGGGTCGAGGCCGAAATCGCCGGCGAATTCCCGCGCCACGCGGGCCGACGGACACATCACCGCATCCGCCAGGGGAAAGTAGCGGCGGTACAGCCAGCGCATCAGCCCCGGCCATTGCGCCGTGGCCAGGCTGGCCGAAGGAGTGTTCGATTCCCGGGCGACAATGCGTGTCCCGGCCGGCAAGTGGCGATGCTGCATCAGCACGGCCAGGTTGGCATGGCTGATCGTCGGCACGATGACCCCGCCGGGAACCGCCTGCAGTGCCTTGCCGAGATGGCGCCAAGCGTTGCGCAATCGGGGCGTACCCAGATCGGTAACGGCAACATCCGGCGGCACGAGACCGCCCAGGGGGCCGGTACCGTGCAGGACGATCAGGGCGGGCGCGAAGCGTTCCCGGTCGAGATGCCGGGCCAAGGCTAGGACAACCCGTTCCGCGCCGCCCCCCGCAAAGGATGGCAGGACGAAGGTAACGGCGATTCGGTCTGAAGTGGCTATGCCGGGGCTCCTGTCACGGGTTGCTGTCGATCCGGGGCAAGGGCGCGCCCGAAACGGACGCCTGATTGTGCAGCGATCTGCTCTTGCCCGGTATACTGTGGCAAGTTTTATTGGCCAATACCGCGCCAGTACAGTACAGGATTCTCCGAATATGCGGGTCGAACGAATTCATGCGGGTCATATACTGGGGATGGGCGGGTTACTGGCGCCTGTCCTCGGCGTGTTCGGCCCCAAACTCATTGCGCCGCTGGCCATGCTGGTGGTGCTTGGCCTGGTCGGGCACCGTGCCTGGCGGCGCGAACCGTTTGCGCCGATTGACCGGCGTTTCGCGGCGATATTGGGGTTCATCGTTGCCTGGTCGGCCCTGTCGCTGGTCTGGGTGATCGATCCCGCCGATGGGGTCCGCAAATGGGCCCTGGTCTTCCTTGCTGTCCTGCCGGTCCTTGCCGCATTCGCCATTGCGAAGGATCTTGCGCCGGCCGAGCGGCGGGTTGCACAGACCGGCATTCTGGCAGGCATCGGCGCAGGGTTTTCCCTGATCATCGTCGAAGTGGCAACAGGCGGATTCTTCAGCAGTTTCGTGTTTCCGGAGGCGACTTTCACAGTGGAGCTGTTCAACCGGTCGCCCAGCGTTCTGTTGATCTTCATCTGGCCCGCCATTGCCATCCTGTTGCCGCGGTCCCGGTGGCTCGCGCTGGCGCTGATGGTCGTGGGGATCGGGCTGGGAAAAATACTGCCGAGCGAGGCTGCGCTTGGGGCGTATGCCATCGGTATCGCCGTTTTTGCCGCAACCTGGTTTTTTGCACGGGCTACCCGGATTATTGTAACTGTAATTCTGCTGACAGGCATCATGGCTTCACCCGTTATGACAAGCACTGTGATGTCGCCCAATATGGTGCGCGAGATGATGCCGGAAGTGAACCCTTCGTTGCTGCACCGTCTTCAAATCTGGGACTTCACGTCACAACATATTGCCGAGAGGCCATTCCTCGGCTGGGGAATCCATTCGGCCCGCACAATTCCGGGCGGACAGGAACGCTACCTGGTCAAGAACAGCGCCGGCGTCGTCATCGGTCAGGGCGACCGGTTGCCGCTGCATCCGCATAACGGTGCCTTGCAGGTCTGGCTGGAGCTCGGTTTGCCGGGCGCCCTTGCCTTTGCTTTCCTTCTGGCCCTGATGGTGTGGCAGGCGGGAGGCATTGCGGATCGCGGCCGCCGCGCCGCCGGTTTGGCCATGCTCTCAACCATGGTGCCAATCTGGCTGTTCAGTTTTGGAATCTGGCAGGGCTGGTGGTTGAGTGCGCTGATCCTGGCCGGTGTGCTGATGACCGTGACACCCCCGCAAACGGAGCCGGCAGGGACATGAAATGGATCCTTCGAATCGTGGCGGGTGTTATCCTGGTTGCCGTTCTGCTGGGCGCCGGGGGGTATTATCTGACCCATCATGTTGACTGGGCACGGGTCCATTACAAACGATTCAAGGCTCCGAATACTTATGTCTTCGAGGAAATCAACCCGCAATACAAGGCGACCGATCCCGCGAAGCTGATCCGTATCGCCTCGCCGGCTGATGCCGCGCAAATCCGCGTCGCCCTGACCGATGCCATATGGGGTGTCGGCAGGGGGCCGGCCAATGTGCCGCCCGCCGTCGTTGCGGCCGGCACGGTTCCGCCGGAACTCGCGGCGCTTTCCGCAAATTCGACGCGGCTGGAAGCACCGATTGACTATGGCTACAAGGGGCACGTCTACCTGCTGGAACCGGCGCAGCCGAATGGCCGCCTGGTCATTTATCAGAATGGTTACGCCAGCACGGTTGCCGCCGCCGCGCCGCTTATCGGCGCATTGCTGGACCAGGGATACGCCGTCGCGGCGCTCGACTATCCGGGGTATGGCGAAAACGGCATGGGTCGCACTTACCTGGAACGGTTCGGATGGTATGACCTGTCGCATGACCGGGTTATCGCCGTGCATGACCATCCGATGCGGTTCTATGTCGAACCGGTTATCGCGCTGCTGAATTACATCGCAGCGTCGAAATCCTATTCGCGAATCGATATGACCGGGTTTTCAGCGGGGGGCTGGATCACCACGCTGGCCGCTGCCGCCGATACGCGGATCGGCCGGAGCGTTACGGTGGCGGGCGGGTATCCGCTGTACCTGCGGGTCGGCGCGTTCAAGAACCAGTCACCGCCACCGCAATTCCACCAGCCGCTGCTGCGGGCGGCGAATTATCTGGAGATGTATGTGCTGGCGGGCGCCGGGGAGGAGCGGGGAATGACGCAGATCTTCAACCGGTATGACCGCTGCTGCTATCGCAATACACTGGGGAAACTATACGAACCCGCCGTTCGCGACGCGGTTGCGCGGGCCGGGGAAGGCGGGTTCGATGTGCTGATCGATGAAAGTCACGCCGACCACAAGGTCTCGGACTGGGCGATTGCCCGAATCCTCGAAAAACTGGGACCGGTGAACTGATGCGGATACTGTTATCGGGATGCGAGGGGCAGCTCGGCCGGGCGTTGACGGCGGTGTTGCCGGCATGCGGCGATCTGCAGGCCTTCGCGAAGCCGGATTTCGACCTGACGTCGGAGGCGGCGATGCGCATGGTGCTGGACCGGGTTCGGCCCGATGTGATCGTCAACGCGGCGGCGTATACGGCGGTGGATCAGGCCGAAACGGATGTCGCGCTGGCGATGGCGGTGAATGGTGAGGGCCCCGGTGCGATTGCCCGCTGGGCGGCCGAAAACGATGCGGCTATTCTGCACTACTCCACCGACTACGTATTCGATGGTGTCGGCGCCGCGCCGTATCGCGAAACCGACCCGGTCTGTCCGGTAAACCGGTACGGGGCGACCAA
>CAXBEC010000113.1:0-7621 GCA_963974145.1 uncultured Alphaproteobacteria bacterium
TGAATGCGGATGGCATCGCGGAACGGGTTTTCACGATTTATGAAGTGACGCGGGACGGGGTCAAGGCGCGCCGCACGGCCCCGACAAGTTTTACGCCGCTGACCAACTAGATCCGGTCACGCCATCAGATGGGCGATCACGGCATTCAGCCGCGTGCGCCCCGACGGTGTTGCCCGTAACCACCCGTCGTTTCGGATCAGAAAGCCGCCCTCAATTAGCGCCGCCAGCCGGGCGGGGTCGAAGGATTTGTCGAAACCGTGGCCGGTGATTCCGCGTAACCGGCTTTCCGGGATGCCTTCGGTCAGGCGCAAACCCATCAGCATGGTTTCATCCAGCTGCGTGGCGGGATCCAGTGTTTCCTTCGATTCCATGGCGTCGCCCTGCTCGTCGACCTGGCGCATCCAGGCGTCGGGGCTGCGCACCCGCCGGGTGCTGATGCGCGTTCCGTCCAGCGTCAGCCGTCCATGCGCGCCTGGCCCGATGCCGGCGTAATCGCCATAGCGCCAGTAGGTCAGGTTGTGGCGGCTCTCGCTTCCCGGCCTCGCGTGATTGGATACTTCATAGGCGGGCATGCCGGCGGCTTCGAGAATATCCTGCGTCACCTCATACAGGGCGGCGGCGGAGTCTTCCTCCAGCGGCGTCAGCCTGCCCTGCCGCCACAGGGCGTGGAACGGGGTGCCGGCTTCCAGGGTCAGCTGGTAGACAGACAGGTGGTCGGCGGAATAGGTCAGGGCCCGCCGCAATTCGCCGGACCAGTCGGCAATCGTCTGCGCCGGGCGACCATAGATCAGGTCGAAGGAAAAGCGTTCGAACAGCTTTGCCGCCGTGTCGACAGCGGTCAGCGCCTCGGCGGCGCTATGCCCGCGGCCCAGGAATTTCAGCGCCTGATCATCCAGCGCCTGCACGCCCAGCGACACCCGGTTGACGCCCGCGGTATGAATATCGGCCAGCTGCGCCTGCTCCACCGAGGTCGGGTTGGCCTCCAGCGTGATTTCAATATCGGGCGCCAGCGCCCAATGTTTTGCCGCGCGATCCAGCAATGCGGCGACCGTCGACGGGTTCATCAGCGAGGGCGTGCCGCCGCCGAAAAAGATGCTGGTGATGGTCCGGTCCGGCAGTTCCCGCGCGGTGCTGTCCAGTTCCGTCAGCAGCGCCGAGCGCCAGTGCGCTTCGTCGATGGACTCCCGCACATGGCTGTTGAAGTCGCAATAAGGACATTTCGACAGGCAGAACGGCCAGTGGATATAAAGGGCCAGTGCCGGATTGCTGTCATCCATGACCGGGCTCAGTCTTTCCCGAAGCAGCCCGCCACCAGCTTGCGGAAAGCATCGGCGCGGTGGCTGATCGCGTGTTTGCGGTCGGGGTCCATTTCGCCGAAGGCCTCGGTTTCGCCATTGGGCAGGAAGATCGGGTCGTATCCGAAGCCACGGGTCCCGCGCGGCGGCCAGACCAGGTTGCCGTGTACGGTGCCTTCAAAGGTTTCGACATGGCCATCCGGCCAGGCCAGCGCCAGCGCACAGACGAAATGCGCGCTGCGGTCGCTGGCGTCACCCAGGGCTTCCTCGACCTTTCGCATGGCCAGACCGAAATCCTTCTCCGGGCCGGCCCAGCGGGCGGAATAGATGCCGGGGTCGCCGTTCAGTGCCGTCACCGCCAGGCCGGAATCATCGGCCAGCGCCGGCAGGCCGGACCCTTCCGCCGCCGCCTTCGCCTTGATGACCGCATTGGCGATGAAGCTGTCGCCATCCTCCACCGGCTCCGGCAGGCCAAGCGCGCCGGCGGAAACGACATCGGCATCGAAAGGCTGCAGCAGCACGCCGATCTCCCGGACCTTGCCGGGATTATGGCTGGCAATGACCAGCCTGCCGCCTTCGAAATGCCGCGCCATGGATGTCAGAGCCCCAGTGCCGCGTTCTGTATCGTGACCAGCTCGTGCACGCCCTTGCGCGCCAAAGCCATCAGCGCCAGGAATTCATCCTGCGAGAACGGGTCGCCTTCGGCCGTGCCCTGGACCTCGACGATGCCGCCGGCGCCGGTGAAGACGAAATTGGAATCGGCCTGCGCGGTGGAATCTTCCGCATCATCCAGGTCCAGCACCGGCGTGCCTTCCCACAGCCCGCAGGAAATCGCCGCGACGGCATCCGTCAGGGGAATCTCCTTGATGGCCTCCAGTTTCTGCATATGGCGAAACGCCAGATACAGCGCGACATAACCGCCGGTGATCGCGGCGGTTCGTGTACCGCCATCGGCCTGGATGACATCACAATCGACGCGGATCTGGCGTTCGCCGAAGCCTTCCATATTGGTGACCGCACGCAGGCTGCGCCCGACCAGCCGCTGGATTTCCTGGGTGCGGCCGGATTCCGCGGCGCGCCGCCGGTCCATGCGGGAATTCGTCGATCGCGGCAGCATGCCGTATTCCGCCGTCACCCAGCCGCGCCCGGTGTTCCGCAGAAAGGGGGGGACCCGTTCCTCGATACTGGCGGTGCACAATACATGGGTATCGCCGAATTTCGTCATGCAGGACCCTTCCGCATGCTTCGAGAAGCCGGTTTCCAGGGTGATCTCGCGCAATGCGTCAGGCGCGCGGCCGGATGGTCGATCCATGTCATACTCTTTCATTTGCTGAAACGTGGCCGGACGCTACTGTTTGCGGCTCCCGCTGTCCAGCACGGGACAGGTGAAAAACCGGATAACCTTGAATTGCGCCGGGTAACGTCACTACATTCCCCCCAGCATGAAACCTGACCTGAACCAGCGCTCGCGAGAGGTGTTGCGCCTCGTCGTCGAAGCCTATGTCGAAACCGGCGAACCGATCGGTTCGCAGTCGCTGTCGCGCCAGCTTGGAAACACGCTGTCGCCGGCCACGATCCGCAATGTCATGGCCGACCTGGAAGAGACCGGTCTGCTGTATGCGCCGCATACCTCCGCCGGCCGACTGCCGACGGATGCGGGTCTGCAGCTCTTTGTCGACGGCATTCTCGAAATCGGCAACCTGACCGAAGACCAGCGGCGCGACATCGAAAGTCAGTGCGTCGCCGCCGGCCGCACCCTCAACCAGATGCTGGAGGAAACCTCCTCCCTGCTGTCCGGCCTGTCACATTACGCCGGCCTCGTGGTGGCGCCGAAGAAAGAGTCGGCGCTGAAGCATATCGAATTCGTCGGGCTCGGCATGGGCCGGGCGCTGGTGGTGATCGTCAGCCAGGACGGGCTGGTGGAAAACCGCGTGATCGACCTGCCGGTCGGCATGCCGGCATCCAGCCTGGTCGAGGCCAGCAATTTCTATACAGCCCATGTGGCGGGGCGCACGCTGAACGAGGCGCAGGAAATCATCCGGCGGGAAATCGCCAAGGAACGTGCGGAAGTCGATGCATTGACCCGCAACGTGGTCGAGGCCGGTCTGGCGACCTGGTCTTCGGGCGCGCAGGGCGGCGGCGTGCTGATCGTGCGCGGCCAGGCCAATCTGCTGGACGATGTGAAGGGCATGACGGATCTGGAGCATATAAGGGCGCTGTTCCAGAAGCTGGATACAAAGGAATCGGCGCTGCGCCTGATGGAAGCGGCGGACAAGGCCCAGGGCGTGCAGATTTTCATCGGCGCCGATAACGAACTTTTTTCGCTGGCGGGGTGTTCGGTCATTATCGCACCGTTCTCCAACAGCGAAGAACAGATTGTCGGCGCAATCGGGGTTGTGGGTCCCGCCCGCATGAACTATGCCCGCATCATTCCCATGGTGGACTACACGGCAAAAATTGTCAGCCGCATTGTCGGCTGACCGACGAGGACAAGGATTAATGACACAAGACGACAAGCAGATCCCGGACGAGCCGGAAACCGGCGCGGAAGACACCGCCGCGATGGGGGCCGACCCGGCCGAAACCGACCCGCCTGCAGAGGCTGCCGCCGCGGAAAAAACGCCCGAGGAACGCATTGCCGAACTGGCGGCGGCGCTTGCCGAAGCCAATGACCGGTCGCTGCGCAATCTGGCGGAAATGGAAAACATCCGTCGCCGCGCGGAACGCGAAAAATCCGATACGCTGCGCTATGGCGCCAGTGGGTTGGCGCGTGATCTGCTGAACGCGGCCGATAATCTGCGACGCGCGCTGCAGTCGGTGCCGCCGGAAATGCGCGAAGGCGATGAAACCGTGAAGAATTTCGTCCTTGGCGTCGAAATGACGGAAAAAGAACTGCTGAGCGCGTTCGAAAAACACGGCATCCGTCAGATCCTGCCGCTGGGCGAGAAGTTCAACCATGCGGAACATCAGGCCATGTTTGAAGTGCCGGGTACGGACCAGCCCGCCGGTACCATCGTCGAACTGATGCAACCAGGCTACATCATGCATGACCGCCTGCTGCGCCCGGCCATGGTCGGCGTCGCCAAGGGCGATCCCGAGGAAACCCACGTCGACACCACGGCCTGACCGGACTTCTTGATTGCGGGTTCAGCCGAGCATCGTCCGCGTCGGATCATGTGCCGCCAGGTTCTGTTTTGCCTTTGCCGGGTCGCGAACGGCGTAACAATAGGCGCAGCCCTGGCCGCAGCTGTCATAGGCCCCGATATCGCGCGATTCATGGCACAGGCAATCTGGGCGGTTGCCCCGGATCCGGGCGGCGATGGGCCGTCCCGCGACATCGCCCAGCCGTCTGGCATCAATACAGCGGGCGCCGGCGATACCGTCGCTGCGATACGCATCCTGGCTGCACAGGGTCGGGGTCATGCCGTGATCCCTTGCGATGCCCGCGAGTAGCGCCGCGAGCTGCCGTTTTTCCGAATCGGGCGGGTCGTTCCAGGTGAAGTTTCCCTGCGCCGCCGCGGCATCCATGTTGCGCCTGGTCTTCGTGTAGACATGGGCGAAGGACATCACGACCTCATCCACGACCCCCGCCAGCGCTTCGGCCAGGCGGGTGAAATTGTCACGGTGCCAGTCCGGCGGCGTCAGGTCGCTGGTCATGACCGGGTCGTAGCGCCAGACGCCGCGACGCGGCCCGAACTCCCCGGCCAGCCGCCGCAGGTCCGCCACGGCGCGGCCGGCGGCAACGGTGCCCGTTTCCAGCGCCCGCGGATAGCCGGTGATCGTGTATTGCACGATGAAGGGGTAATCCCGCCCGATCGCGGGCAGGTACGGATAAAACGGCCGCAGGTTGCGGGTCCAGAACACGAAGCCGTCCACGGCATCCGGCGTCAGCGGCACTGAATACGGCTTGCCGCCGTAGGGGGTCGCTACAAGGCATGACCCTTCCGCCAGCCGGCGGAGGAACCATTCGCCGTAAAAGGCCGGGATATCGGTTCTGTAACTGGCGGAAACAATCATGGTTTACAGGCTCAAAAAGAACATTTATAGAACACATAACTTTCGATTGCAGGCCGCGCAACATTTCATCCGGATGCTGATGGGTGCGGCGCGAATACCGGCGGGGGCAAAATGGCGCGCTATTCCTTTTGTTCAGATCTTGTATCCATCACCGTCCCCGATGACTGGGACATTATCGCCCTCGGCACGACCGTCGGCGGGTTCACCCCGCCCGATCATCCCGACATAAGGCTGATCTTCCAGTCCGCAAGCTATGAATATCCCGAAATCGTCAGGCACCGGGATGTCAGTGGCGTGATTCGTGAACATACCGGTTATCCCGAACCGGAAGGACCGGTTGCGCCCGATACCGTCTTTACCTGGGCCGGCGTTGGGCAGTCCCCGTCCCTCTGGAAACGCCTGATTCTGCGGCAAAGGGCATACCGGGTGCAGTATTTCGCCATTGCCCGCATTCTGGAACCAAACCTTGTCCGCGTTCTGGCCGGCCAGTTCTCCGGCCCGGTCGGGGGCGGCGATGGCGCCGCCTTTGAGGCCCTTTTTCCCGAGGTCAGCAATTTGCTGGAACAAGCTGTCTTTGCGCCGGAACAGACCCCGTTTGACCGGATTGCCGGCACGCCCGACCTGACGCTGATAAACAAGGGCAACGGCATATTCATACGGCTGCCTAAGCAATGGCAGTATGACCTTAGCGAAGAGGACTGCTGTACCGGGATGAGCGGCGGGTCGCTGGATGCGGAAGTCAGGGTGTCCGCCATCGGTTATGCGGGCGATCCGGATGCGACGGCGAAAGATATCGCAGCACGCCTCATCGAAAACGTTGCAGAACATCTGGACGATGAAATGGATCCCCCCGCTGTCCAGGGCAGCGAAACGGACGCCACCAGCAGCGCGTGGCTTTCGGGCAAGGAAGATGTTCCGCCCACCCGTCATTATGCGGCCCACCGGGTTGTGCGCCGGAACGGGGTCACGAATGTCGCTTATCTCGTTTTTTCGATTCCCGAATCCCAGCTGGAAACCGAAGCCGGGGCCGCGTGCCTTGCCCTGATCAGGCGGGAACTCGCGAATGCCGTGATCCTGCTGGACGATGGTTAGGACGCGGGCATGCGAGGTGATTTGCACGGGGCAGATACCGTTGTGACCGGCGTAATCTGACATGACCCTGGAGGAGTACAACGCCTTCTGCGCGACGCTTCCAGCGACCAGCCATGTGGTGCAATGGGGCGGGTCGCATGTCTGGAAGGTCGGCGGCAAGGTCTTTGCAATTGCAGGCCGGGGTGATGATGGCGCCAGTCGCGTTACCTTCAAGGTCTCTCCCCTGGCATTTGACATCCTGAAGGAGCAGCCGGGGTTACGGCCCGCGCCGTATCTGGCGTCGCGCGGGTTCAAGTGGATACAGCATTTTGAGGCCCCCGGGTTGCCGGACGATGCGCTGCAGGATTATCTGCGGGAATCGCACCGGATCGTCTCGCGCGGCCTTTCGAAGAAGCGCCGGCAGGCGCTCGGCCTCGAAAACAGCGATGTGCCGGAATCGGCGGATTCGCGGTGACAGGCGGCCCTGTCCCCCGGAAGCCGGTGTTAAACCACCATAAACCCGCTTTAATATCCGGCTTTTCGGTGCATTTTCTGCCGTCCGGTGGCTTGCGCCCCATTTCGAACATCCCTATATGACCGTCAGTCCATAACGTTTCTGTGATCCTTAACATTCAGGGGCCTAGGCAGGCGCCGCAATGCGGGCCGGCACGGGTTGCCGCAAGGAAAGAGGTATTCGGTATGAGTAAAGTTATCGGCATTGACCTGGGAACGACCAATTCCTGCGTCGCCGTCATGGAAGGTTCGACCGCCAAGGTCATTGAAAGCGCCGAAGGGTATCGCACGACGCCCTCCATGGTCGCATTCACGGATGGTGATGAACGGCTTGTCGGCCATTCCGCCAAGCGTCAGGCGGTTACCAATCCGGGGAACACATTTGCTTCGATCAAACGTCTGATTGGCCGCCGCGCCACGGATGCCGAGGTCGAGAAGGACAAGGGCCACGTCCCGTACAAGATTATCGCCGGCGAGAATGGCGATGCCTGGGTCGAAGGCAAGGACGGCAAGACCTATGCGCCGAGCCAGATCAGCGGTTTCATCCTGCAGCATATGAAGCAGACGGCGGAATCCTTTCTTGGCGAAACGGTCACCCAGGCGGTGGTAACGGTTCCCGCTTACTTCAACGACTCGCAGCGCCAGGCGACCAAGGATGCCGGCAAGATTGCGGGCCTTGAAATCCTGCGCATCATCAACGAACCGACGGCGGCAGCGCTTGCCTA
>CAXBEC010000114.1:0-7609 GCA_963974145.1 uncultured Alphaproteobacteria bacterium
GACCCGGATGCGGCGCGCGAAACACGGCTGGGACTGCTAGACCGTTACGCCGATGGCCCGGTGCTGGTCATCGGCACCCATTTCGCCACGCCAACCGCCGGGAAAATCGTGCGGGATGGGCTGGTTTATCGGCTGGACGTATAGAACACCGTCACAGCCAAAACCTGTGACGATGTTCTATTTTCAATAAGATCGATCAGATCTAGCGCCGCGCGCCGAACCGCAGCATGGCGAAGGCGCCGGCGAAGATCATCAGGCTGCCGATAATCGTGGTGGCGGTCGGCCATTCGTTGAAGAAGGCGATGCCGATCATGGCGGAAAAGAAGATGCCCGTATAACGGATCACCGACACATTGATGGCATTGCCCTGGCGAAAGCCCAGAATATTGAAATACTGGCCGATAATGGCAATCGGACCCATCAGCATCAGCAGCCCGGTTTCCGCTATCGTCAGATCGCGCCAGAGATACAGGGCCGGGCCCAGCAACAGCAGGCTGGCCGCGCCATTAACGACGACCAGCAGGCGCGATGGGTCGTCGCGGCCGGCGGCGTATTTCAGGATCACGCTGTCGATACCCCAGGCCATTGCGCTGATCAGGGCAGCAATTTCGCCCGCCGTCAGCCAAGGCCCGGCCGCGTCGAATTTCGGCTGCGCCACGATGACCGCGCCTGCGAAGCTGACAAAAATGGCGGCGGCCCCGCGCCACCCCAGCCGTTCGCCCAGGAACATGACGGCAAATAACGCAGCGAACATGCCGCTGGTCATATTGATGGCATTTGCATTGGCCAGCGGAATATGGGTGACCGCGTAGGTGATCGACACTGTCGTCATGACGCCGAAGAACGCCCGCGACAGATGAAAGCCATAACCCGTAATGGCATGCGCCTGCGCCCTGATGACCCGACGCCGGAACAGGTAGACCGGACAGATGGTCAGGAATCCGGACAGGTACCGGAAAAATGTCACCTGAACCGGGGAGAACCCGTCGCCCAGATGCTTGGGAATGATGAACATCACCGCAAACATCAGGGTGCCCAGCATCACCCAGAAATAGGCGCTCGCCCGGTTATTCTCAGAGTCGCTGTCCATGACAGGCCCCGGGCGCGGTGGCGCGTCAGGGGGTCGCCGCTTGTGCGGAATTTTCGATCGGCATTTCGGGCATCTTTGCGCCGCTGGTATCCGCGCCGGAAAAATCCGCTTCCGCTATATCCGCTTCCCGGAAGTCCGCCCCGCGCAAATTCGCGCCGGCGAACCGGGCGTTCTGCAGGACAGCACCCTTGAACTGTATTTCGCGTGCGTCCGTATCGCGCAAATCGGCTTCGCGCAGATCCGCATCCTGGAAGTTGGCGCCGCGCAGGTTGGCGTGCCGCAGGTCGGCACCCCTGAGATTGGCGTCGCGCAGGTACGCCCCGTCCAGTGCGGCGCGACGCAGGTCGGCGTAATCAAGTTTGGTACCCCGCAGGCTTGCCTGGCTGAGGATGGCCTGACAAAGCACCACGTCGGTCAGCACCGTATCACGCAGATCCGCGTTGCTCAGATCCGCGTTGATGAGGTCCGCGAGGTTATCCAGCACGGCGCCGCGCATGTCCGCATAACGAAGATCCGCATCGCGCAGGATGGATTCGCTGAAATTGGTGTTGCGCAGGTCGGCACCCCGGAAATTGGCGCCGGCCATCCGGGCAGACCGCAGATCGGCATCACGCAGATTGGCCCCGCGCAGGGCGGTGCCATACAGCGATGCGCCGCGCAAATCCGCATATCGCAGGTAAACGCCGCGCAAATCCGAATGGCTCAGGTTCACGCTGCGCAGGTCGAGCCCCGCCCCGCGTTCCTCATAACGGGTGTTCCGGTGCAACAGGAAGGTCACGATGGCCTGGATATCCGGCGCCAGGTCCACCGCGTCCGAAACCGTTGCAACGCCCGGTTTCGGGCCCAGTGGGGCACGTGCATGGCGGCGCAGATGCGCTGTCAGTGCCTCCATGACCGACCAGTAATTCCGGGCGGATTCCCGGGCTTCGTCCTTGAGCTTCTCGATCACGGCGACACGGGCTGCCGGGTCGCTTTCCCGTTCCAGATCGTCCATTGCCGCCTGTAGCGGCGATGTCGATTGAAACTGGGCGATAAAACGGGTCTGGCGGCTGGCGCTCCGGTGCTGTCGACGAACCGATTTTCGACGGACCCAGAAAATCCAGATCAGGACGGCAATCGTCACGACGCCCGCCGCAATTGCGGCAGCGGCCGTCGATGTCCAGATAGCGGGATTCGACCAGGAGGTGTCAGCCATGCGTGACTGTTAATGCCAAAACGGGAGTATGTAAACACTTTGATGTTGCACGGAAAAACGGGTTCCAGCCGGCTGGCGCCGTGGCGGTTTTACCGGCGGAACCGGAGCTGAATTTTCCCTGACGCATCCTGCTCGTGAAAGTCCCGCCGGCATTCCCCGGTGGCCGAAATTGCTCTATGACTGGACGAAACAGGACAGATCGATGGGAGTGACGATGAAATACGGATTTGGCGTTCCGACGCGGGGACCAATGGCGAACCCCCGCGATATTACCGCGATGGCGAAGAAGGGCGAGGAACTGGGATTCGATGTCGTTTTCGTCAATGATCATATCGTTGTGCCGCGCGATGTCGGTTCGCGATATCCCTATTCGGAATCGGGCGACTGGCCCGGCGGCTCGTCGGGTGAAGCGATGGAACAGCTTGTCCTGCTGTCCTATCTGGCGAGTGCGACCAGCAGGATGCGGTTGCTGACTTCGGTCATGGTCGTACCGCATCGCAATCCGGTGACGACCGCCAAAATGCTGGCAACCATCGACGTTCTTTCCGAGGGGCGGGTCGCGGTCGGCTGCGGTACCGGCTGGATGCGCGAGGAGTTCGAGGCAATCGGTACAGACCCCTTTGCGGAGCGCGGCGCCGTAACCGATGAGTACCTCAAGGTATTCAAGACCCTTTGGACCGAGGAAAATCCGGAATTTTCCGGAAAATACGCCAGTTTCAGCAATATCACCTTCCTGCCGAAGCCGGTCCGTAAACCTCACCCGCCGTTATGGATAGGGGGTGAAAGCGGCCGCGCGTACCGCCGTGTCGCCGCGCTGGGTGATTGCTGGTATCCGATCGGCAATAACCCGCGCCAGTCGCTGGACAGTGTGGCGAAATACGGCGCCGGTATTGAGGCGCTGAACCGGGCGCTCGATGCGGCCGGCCGCGATCCGGCGGAAATCGACCTGTCCTACGGCGCCAACTGGTACGGCGACGGCTCGCGCCAGGAATCGGCCGAAGGCGGCCGCATGGCGTTCACCGGCGAAGCCGATGAAATCGCCGCAGATATTGCCGGCTTCGAGGCGAAGGGGTTGCGCAATATAATGCTGAATTTCCAGGGCAGCACCCTTAACCAGACCCTCGATCGCATGGAACACTTCATTCGCGACATCGCACCGAAGGAATAAGCGCCGCGCAAGGATGGTTACCCGTTTGGGTGACGCTGGAATCGCGGCGAATCGGGTCAATTGTATCCGTGAGGCGCCGAAGAGCGGCCACATCGGAGCGAGCAAGAGTAACAGAGAGTGAAAGCAAATGCCTGACCTGACAACACATGGCGCAGATCTGCGCGCCATCGCGGATACCTATCGTGATCGGCGCGACGCCGGCTCGCTCGATCATACGGCCTTCTTTGCCGCAATCATCAGCTATCGGCAGCGCCACCCGGATGTGGCGCGTAGCGAAGCGGCCCTGATCATCAGCCAGCTTGTCGATGAATACCCTCATGACGGGGAAACCTGTCACTAGGCTATCCTGTTGAAGGTGTGGTGTTTCGGCGACTCCGAGGGGCGCCGATGGCGGGTGCTTGAAATACCCGCATTCCTTCCCCAAATAGACATCATCATTCGGGCGGTTTTGGCGTCCGGCTGACGGGAGTGCCGATTGCGGGCTCCGTACATTAATGGCCACTCGCTCAAATGAGGAGGAGACGCTGCGCCATGCCACGTGTTTCTATATTCAATAGCCCGCTCCTGCTGGGATTCGAGCAGTTCGAGCAGACACTTGACCGGATTTCGAAAATACCGGCAGAGGGTTATCCGCCATACAATATCGAGCAGACAGGCGAAAACAGTCTGCGAATCACCCTTGCCGTGGCCGGATTTGCTGAAGCGGAACTGTCAATTCAGCTGGAAGACAACCAGCTTCTGGTCCGTGGCCGGCAGACGGATGACGAAAAGCGTGTTTATCTGCACCGCGGCATCGCCGCGCGGCAGTTCCAGCGCAGCTTTGTCCTCGCCGAAGGGATCGAAATCGTTGCCGCCGAGCTTGATAACGGGCTGTTGCATATCGAACTGCTGCGACCCCAGCCCCAGGCGCGCGTCAAGACGATCCCGATCACGAAACGGGATACGCCGGCAAGCACACTGGGTGTTTCAACACGCGCCACGCGTAACTAGGGAGACTGCCATGCAAAGCGAAAACGGATTTGAACGTCTTTCTGATGAAGCGTTTGCGCATCTGGGACTGGAGAACGTCGCCTATATCAAGGCAACGACAATTGATGGGCATATCTACTTTATGCTGACATCGGCGGCGGGACAGGACATTCTCGTCTCCGAAAGCGTCGCTGTCGCGACGCAGGCTGCCGATGAGCGTGGCCTGATCGTTCTCACGATGCACTGATCTGGTCCTGTATTATAGCACGTCGCTATAGCTGATCACGGCCCGACTGGCACAGGTCACGGTACGCCGGAATCGTCTCTCCGGTGGCCCGGCCCCTTTTATCGCTGTGAGGGGCCTCTAGGCAGCGTAGCTGGTGAGATTTCCGGTGAAGACGTGCAGCAGGGCATCGGGCGTGTCGAGTTCGCGCAGCTTCTTGCACGCGGCTTCGTCGCGAAAGATCCGCGACAGCTTCGTCAGCGTCTTCAGGTGGTCGGCGCCGGCACATTCCGGCGCCAGCAATACGAAGATGAGGTCAACGGGTTCATCATCCGCGGCATCGAAATCGATCGGCTTTTCCAGCCGCGCGAAGAAACCATATATCTCGGTCAGTTCTTTCAGGGTGCCATGCGGGATCGCGATGCCATGACCGACACCGGTGGAACCAAGGCGTTCACGGTCCAGCAGGGCATCGAAGATATGCTGGATCGGAAGGCCCGTTTCCTTGGCCGCCCGCTTCGCCAGTTCCTGCAGGACCTGCTTTTTTGACGACGCAGGCAGATCCAGGATAACACGTTTGGCGTTCAGAATTACGTCAAGCGCTACCAATTACAGTCTCCCGTCACGATCCGGGTTTTCCGCTGTTACCCTTTGGATCGATCCAGCCGATATTTCCGTCACTCCGGATATAGACCATATTCGTGCCGCCATGGGCCCTGTTACGGAACATTAGCGCGGGCTGCCCCGAAAGGTCCATGCGCATCACGGCTTCGCCAACACTCAATGACTCTACTTCTGTCGTCATTTCCGCGACGATGACCGGTTGGTCCATAGCCTCCTGGCTGTCGTTTTCCTCGCCATGGGGTTTCAGCACATAGTGCTGTGCCGCCATTGCTGACATGGACTCGTCCTTGCCGCGATGGTGGTCGCGCAGCCGGCGCTTGTAGCGCCGCAACCGCTTCGCAATATGGACCGCCGCGGTGTCGAACGCCGCGTAGGGGTCCTCAGACCCCCCCTGGCTCTGGATCATGATCCCTTTGCCGACATGGACCGTGATATCCGCTTTGAAATCCTTGCCTTCGCGCGTCATGGTGACATGCGCATCGGTCGGATTGTCGAAATATTTAGTAACAATTACCGGCAGGTTCTCCTCAATATGGCTGCGCAGGGCATCGCCGATATCGAGTTGCTTGCCATTCACGGAAAGCTGCATGAGCGGAATAATCCGTATGTCTGTTGTGCACGCATTCTGGGGCGTTTTCCAACGACCCTTCGCAGAGGGGCGGGAACATAGTGACGCCGCATGACGGAGTCAACATTACCGGTAGCAGGTTAACAGACTGTGATGAACGCCGCATCCGGGAAGTGCCAGCCGCCTGCGTGAAGCCAAAATCGACCCTCGTGCAGGTATGCGAGACACAGGGTTAACGCCGCATCTGGGACTTTTGTCGTTTTCGTTGAATAGATGATGGAATCTTCAATGCTTCCCGGTATTTGGCGACAGTCCGGCGCGCAATGTCGATACCGCTGTCGTTCAGCAGCTCCACCAGCTTGTCGTCGGAATACACGGCGTCCGCGGTTTCCTCGTCGATAAGGTTCTTGATCCGGTGTCGTACGGCCTCCGCCGAATGCGCATCGCCCCCGACAGCGCTGTTGATCGATGAGGTGAAAAAATACTTCAGCTCAAACAGTCCACGGGGCGTTGCCATATATTTGTTGGTGGTGACGCGGCTGACCGTGCTTTCGTGCATCTCAATCACTTCCGCGATATCCCGCAGCACAAGGGGGCGCAGGGCGTTGACGCCTTCCTGGAAGAACCCCTGCTGCTGGCGGATGATTTCCGTCGAGACCTTCAGGATGGTATTGGCGCGCTGGTCCAGTGACTTGACCAGCCAGCTGGCAGATTGAAACCTTTCGGCGATATATTCCTTGTCTTCCTTGGACTTGGAGCCCTTGCTGACTGTCGCGTAGTACGACGTATTGACCAGTACACGGGGCAGGGTCTCGGGGTTGAGCTCGACGATCCAGCCGCCATCGGGGCCGGGCCGCATCAGGATATCGGGAATAATGGTCTGCGCGACTTCATGTTCGAAGGCGAGGGCCGGCTTGGGGTTCAGGGCACGAATTTCGTTGATCATGTCGGCAAGGTCGTCCGCATCGACCTCACAAACTTTCAGCAGCCCTTTCATGTCCTGCCGGGCGAGCTTTTCCAAATTTTCGAGCAACTGCTCCATGGCGGGGTCCAGCCGGTCCTTTTCCCGCAGTTGCAGGGCCAGGCATTCGCGCAGGTTCCGCGCAAAAATACCTGGAGGGTCAAATTTCTGCAGCGTGTCGAGAACGGTTTCGATCCGGGAAACCTCGCAGTTCAAGGTTTCGGCAATGGTTTCGAGGTCACCGGTAATCCAGCCGGATTCGTCAAGCGAGTCGATCAGATGCACACCGATAATGCGGTCGACCGGGTCGTAAATATCGACGTTCAACTGTTCGGTCAGATATTCCCGCAGTGATTGCTCGGTCGCAATCGACGACTCGAACCCGTTTTCATCATCGGGCATGTTTCCCCGGCCGCGATTCCCGCCGATATCGGCGAAGGCAGCCGGCGCATCACCTGAAACGTCGACGACTCCATCAGGTTCGTATTCGTTGCCATAATCGGCATCCAGCGGGGAATCGCCATCGGCAGGCATATGTTCGGCATCGGTCAGTGCGGCCGTATCCGGCGCGTCCGCGCCGTCGGTAAAACTGTCCGGTTCCGGTGTTTCGGTAGTACTCTCCATGGTGCCATCGCGGTTGTCCTCGCGCTGGCTATCCGTCTCCCGGGTGTCGCGTTCGAGCAGCGGATTCTGTTCCAGTTCCGTTTCGACGAAGGCAGACAGTTCCAGGCTCGACAACTGCAACAGCTTGATCGCCTGCTGCAGTTGCGGCGTCATCACCAGAGTCTGGCCGAGCCGGATTTCGAGGCGA
>CAXBEC010000115.1:0-7596 GCA_963974145.1 uncultured Alphaproteobacteria bacterium
GTGGTGCCCCGGACGATGGAATCGTCGACCAGCACGACCCGCTTGCCGGTGATATAGGCGCGGTTTGCGCTGTGTTTCAGCTTGACGCCGAGATGGCGGATTTCGTCGCTGGGTTCGATAAAGGTCCGCCCGACATAGTGGTTGCGGATGATGCCGTATTCGAACGGCGTGTCGGAACCCTGGGCAAATCCGATGGCCGCAGGTACGCCGGAATCGGGTATCGGCACGATGACATCGGC
The DNA here is from genome assembly GCA_963974145.1 of uncultured Alphaproteobacteria bacterium. Classification (GTDB taxonomy): domain Bacteria; phylum Pseudomonadota; class Alphaproteobacteria; order UBA8366; genus MarineAlpha4-Bin1. The sequence goes on from CAXBEC010000115.1 coordinate 240, forward strand.
TTCGACAGGCGATTCATGGGACAGTTCAATACCGATCCGCTTGCGCGCCTCATAAACCGAGGTGCCTTCGACGATACTGTCCGGGCGAGAGAAGTAGATGTATTCAAAGACGCAAAAGCGTTGTTGCTGCGGCACAAAGGGGAAATGGCTGGTGATGCCCTCATGGCTGATGACCACCAGTTCGCCGGGTTCAATGTCGCGCACATAGGTCGCGCCGATGATATCGAAAGCGCAGCTTTCGGACGCCAGCATAAAGGTATCGCCGATTTTGCCGAGAACCAGCGGCCGCACACCAAGGGGGTCGCGAACGCCAATCAGGCTGTCCTGTGACAGGACGACGAGCGAATAGGCGCCCTCAACCTGCTGCAGCGTGCTGGTCAGCCGCTCCACCACGCTGCCGCGGCGGGTGGCCATCAGGTGAACAATGATTTCGGTATCGGTTGTCGACTGAAATATACATCCATGCTGGACCAGTTGTTTGCGCATGGTGACGGCGTTGGTCAGATTACCGTTATGGGCGATGGCCAGACCACCGATTTCGAGATCGGCAAAGAGCGGCTGGACATTGCGCAGCATAGGGGCGCCGCTGGTCGAATAACGCGTATGGCCGATCGCAGCGAATCCATTCAGCCGCTCGATAACGCTCTGGCGTCCGAAAATATCGCCAACGAGCCCGATACCGCGATGCGCCGGAAACTGCGCACCATCAAAGGCGACGATGCCGGCGGCTTCCTGTCCCCGGTGCTGCAGCGCGTGCAGGCCGAGCGCCGTATGCGCGGAGGCTTCGTCATTGCCGTAAATGCCGAATATCGCGCATTCCTCGTGTAACTTGTCGTCCTGGAACGGGTTCGTGGTCAGCATATCAGCCATCGCTTTCTACTGTTTTCCGTCGATCAGACGCTGCATGTCGCGGCGCTCGCTGTTGTTATAGGCCGGTGCTTTGCCGTTGCCGGGCAACGGTATGCCCCGTTTTTCAAGATCCTCGAGCAACTGCTTTGCCTCAATCGCCTGCTGCGATGTTTCCCTTACGCCATCAGCGGCCTTTCGGGTTTCCTGGCGCATCTCTTTCGGGATGACCTTGTTCAGCATCTCGGCACCCTGTTTGACCATCGGGATGGTACGGGCATCCTGGAAATACGGATTTAACTCTCGCTCCGCCCAGACCCAGGAAACGGCAATGTAAGCGACACAGACCAAAAGCGCGCCGCGGACGATACCGAACAGGAATCCGAGGCCGCGATCTATCGCACCAAGCACGCTGTCTTTCACACGTCCCGATACCGTATGATTGATCAGCGTCAGTAAAACAAGCGTTATCAGGAACAGCCCGACGCCTGTAACGATATCGGCGACGACCGGAATGGATATAACCTGCCGGACATAGGGCTGGACGTATGAAAATCCGTACAGCGTGCCAAGCACCGCGCCAATCCAGGTCGCAAGCGACAGGATTTCCCGGACCAGACCACGGAAATAGCCGATCAGTCCTGAAATGATCAGGATCGTTACGACAATTACATCAACGAATTCAAATGGCAGCGTCATTCTGTCCCGCTATATGCTGGCTGCGCGAGGGCTGGTCGCGCTTTGTTCAGGGAACAGCGCGATCAGGTCCCCCACACCGGCCAGTTCCCGTATGCGTATGTCCTTCGACGACACCTTGCCGCGCCAGGTGGGACTAAGCACCTGTGTGAAGCCGAGTTTGCTGGCTTCCTTCAGCCGCGCGGCCATCTGGCTGACTGCGCGGACTTCTCCGGAAAGGCCGATCTCCCCGAAGATGGCCATGGACCCCGGTAACGGCAAGCCATAAAGCGCCGATGTCAGGGATGCTGCCACTGCAAGGTCCGCGGCGGGCTCGCTGATCCGGAAACCGCCGGCAACGTTGAGATAGACGTCCTTGCCGGAAAACTGCAACCCGGCCCGGGATTCCAGGACGGCGAGGATTGTCGCGAGCCGCCCGCTGTCCCAGCCAACGACATTTCGCCGGGGCGTGCCGAGCGGCGAGGGCGCGACGAGCGCCTGGATTTCAACCAGTATGGGGCGGGTTCCCTCGATACCCGCAAAGACGGCGGCGCCGGAAACATCGCCATCGCGATCGGCGAGGAATAGCGCGGAGGGGTTGGCGACCTCTGCCAGGCCGGCATCCGTCATTTCGAACACGCCGATTTCGTCGGTCGGGCCAAAGCGGTTCTTGACCGCGCGCAGGATTCGAAACTGGTGACCGCGTTCGCCTTCGAAATACATGACCGTATCGACCATATGCTCCAGCACGCGGGGGCCGGCGATCACGCCTTCCTTGGTGACATGTCCCACGAGCAGCACCGTGATACCGCGGCGCTTGGCGAGCCGTATCAGTTCCTGTGCCGAGGCACGCACCTGGCTGACCGTGCCTGGTGCGGATTCCAGAGCCTCGAGATACATGGTCTGGATCGAGTCGATGACGACGATATCGGGAGAATCGTCACTGTCCAGCGTCGCCAGAATGTCGCGGACATTGGTCGCCGCGGCCAGTATGACCGGTGACTTGGTCACCCCCAGACGTTCGGCGCGCATGCGCACCTGGTCGATGGATTCCTCGCCTGAGATATAGGCGCAGCGCACGGCGCCATTGCCGGTCGCAAGGCCGGCGACCGCCTGCAGCAACAGAGTCGACTTGCCGATGCCGGGATCGCCACCGATCAGCAGGGCGGAACCGGGCACAAGGCCGCCACCGGCGACACGGTCGAATTCAGTGATGCCGGATTGTTTGCGCGGCGCGGGTTCGATCTTTCCGTCCAGACTGACGAAATCAATGCTGCGGGCATTCCGGTTCTGGGCATTGCGGTTCCCCTTGGCGCCGGTAGGTACGGTTTCGGGCGCCATTTCTTCCGCAATGGTGTTCCAGCCGCCACAGGCGTCGCAACGTCCCGCCCATCGCGGGTGCACCGCGCCGCAGGACTGGCAGACATGTCGGGTCGTTGCGCGCGCCATTCAGTCAGATCCGGTATGTTGAATCGCTTGCTTCATAGGTGACGCAATTCCATCTGAATGGGCCCTTCGGCCCGGCCATGTATGAACTGGTCCACATGCGCTTCACCTGACTCGTCGATATCGGCGGTCTGGCCGTCCCAGATGATTTTGCCCTTATACAGCATTGCGATACGGTCGGATATCTTGCGGGCGCTGGCCATGTCGTGGGTGATGGTCATCGTGGTCGCGCCCAGTTCGCGAACGCATTTGACGATCAGGTCATTGATCACATCGCCCATGATCGGGTCGAGGCCGGTCGTGGGTTCATCAAAGAAGATGATCTCCGGTTCGGTTGCGATGGCGCGCGCCAGACCGACCCGTTTCTGCATGCCGCCGGACAGTTCAGACGGCGACAATTCACCCACTTCGGGGCCGAGCCCCACAGCGGCCAGCTTTTCCAGCGCGATAGACTTTGCTTCCCGGCGGTTCTTGCCGCGTCCCTGGATCAGCCCGAACGCGACATTTTCCCACACGGGCAGGCTGTCGAACAGGGCGCCGCCCTGGAACAGCATGCCGAATTTCCGGTTGACCCGTTCCCGGTCCGCCCGGCGCATGCCAACGACGGATTCGCCGTCTATTTCTATCGTGCCTTCATCTGGCGTCAGCAGGCCCAGAATACATTTCAGGGTGACGGATTTCCCGCTGCCCGAACCGCCGATGATGACCAGCGATTCCCCTGCGCCGACCTCCAGGTCGATGCCGTCCAGCACGACCTTGTCGCCGAACCGCTTATGGAGATTGCTAAGCTTGATCTTTGGTGTGCTCATATCACCAGGAACAGTTCAGTAATCACATAGTTGAAGAACAGGATCAGGATTGAAGCGGAGACGACGGCATTGGTGGTCGCTGCGCCGACGCCCTGGGCGCCGCCGCGGCTGTTATAGCCGTGGAAACAGCCCATCAGCGTGACGATGAAGCCGAAGGCTGCTGCCTTGACCAGCCCGGAGAAGACGTCCTTGAACTCCAGCACTTTCCAGGTTTCGCTCAGATAGATGCCGGGGTTGAATCCCAACTTGTAGACCGACACGACATAGCCGCCGAAAATACCGATGATATCGCCGACGAAGACCAGCAGCGGCAGCATGGTCAGTCCGGCGACGATGCGCGGCGCGATCAGGTATTTGAACGGATTGGTCGACAGCGTATCCAGCGCGTCGATCTGTTCGGTCACGCGCATGGTGCCGATTTCGGCGGCCATGGCGGCGCCGATCCGGCCGGCGACCATCAGCCCTGAGAGAACCGGTCCCAGTTCCCGCGTAATGCCCAGCGCCACGACCTTGGCGATGGCGTCTTCCGCGGAGAACCGGGAAAACCCGGCATAGGTCTGCAGGCCGAGCGCCATGCCGGCGAACAATGTGGTCATGCCAACAACCGGCAGGGAGTAGTACCCGATATCGATCATCTGGCGGCCATGCAGACGGAAATAAAATGGCGGCCGGATGCAGTGCGACAATGCGTTCAGGGTAAAGAGCGCGAGAATACCGGTCGATTCGAAGAAACCGAGCAGCGCCTTGCCTATCGGGCGAAACGGGTTCATGCGTCGCCCTCGATATAGTGTCGATGGTATCTGTGGCCGAGCCGGGTCAGGATTTCATACCCTATCGTCCCGGCCTCTGCTGCCAGTGCATCGACGTCATGATGCGGACTGATCAGATCCACCAGGTCGCCGGGAGTGACATTGGGTACATTGCTGACATCCAGGGTGATCAGATCCATTGAGATCCGCCCGATAACGGGCACCGTTGTATCGCCTAGCAGAGCGCTGCCTTCGTTGCCGAGGCTGCGTGGGTAGCCATCCGCGTAACCGGCGGCCACGGTTGCGACTTTCGTCGGCTCCGCGAACCGGCGCGTCGCACCATAGCCAACGGTCTGGGGGGTGTCAACGATACGGACTGACAGTATTTTTCCTTTTAATGCAATGACTTGTCGCAAGGGGTTGGGTTTTTCCGCATTCGGCGAAATGCCGTACAATCCGGCCCCCGGTCGCACCATGTCGAAGTGCCAGTCCGGCCCCAGAAAGGTGCCGCTTGATGCGGCGAGGGACCGTCGGGCGGTCGGCAGGCTGGCCGTCAGTGTGGTAAAACGTTCCAGCTGGGTCCGGTTCAGGGGATGCGCGGGCGTGTCGGGACAAGCCAGGTGGCTCATGATCAGTGCCAGGTCGATTCCGTCCAGCCGCTCCGGTTCCGCCGCAAGTTGTTCCGCTTCTTCCGGCATCAGACCCAGCCGGGCCATTCCGGTATCGAGATGCAGCGCTGCTGCAGGCGATTCGGAGTTATTGCGGCAGAACTGCGACCAGTCCGCCACCTGGCCCAGATCGTTCAGAACAGGGTTGATCCGGTATTGCGCAAAAACCGGTGCTTCGCCCGGCATGAGCCCGTTGAAACAGTAAATGGTCGCACCGGGAAGGGCGCTGCGCAGCGCAATGGCTTCGTCCAGTTGCGCGACAAAAAACGTGCGGCATCCGGCGCGGGTCAGCGCGCGCGCAACCCTTACCGCACCAAGACCATACCCATCCGCCTTGACGACGGCGGCGCATTCGGCGCCCGCCGCCAGGGCCGCGATGTATCTATAGTTCGACTGTACCGCCCCAAGATCAATGGTCAGTATCGACGCGCTGCGGGGAACATCCTGCGGATCAGGGGTAGGCATCCGGATCGCTGTGCTGGCGGTCGAGGTCTGCGAACCGAGTCAGGCTGCCATCGAAATACAGGTCAATGGTGCCGACCGGACCATGACGCTGCTTGGCGATGATGACACTGGCCGTGTTCCGTACTTCCGCGATCCGTTCCTGCCAGGCCTCCGCCCGATTTTCAAACTTATCGCGGGGTTCATCGGCATTCTGCATCGGTTCGGCTTTTTCCAGGTAATATTCTTCCCGGAAAATGAACATGACCACATCAGCATCCTGCTCGATCGAGCCCGATTCCCGCAGATCGGAAAGCTGCGGCCGTTTATCTTCCCGGTTTTCGACCTGCCTGCTGAGCTGCGAGAGGGCGATGACGGGAACTTCGAGCTCCTTGGCCAGTGTTTTCAAGCCGCGACTGATTTCGCCGATTTCATTGACGCGGTTCTGTTCCCGGCCACCGGACGATCCTTGCAGCAGTTGCAGGTAATCGACGACGATCAGCGCCAGTCCGCCCTGCTGCCGCTTGATGCGCCGGGCCCGGGTCCGGACTGCGGAAATCGACAGGGCCGGCGTGTCGTCGATAATCAGCGGTACGCGGTGCAGTTCCTGTGTGGCGCTGACCAGGCGGGTGAATTCTTCGGAGTTCACATCGCCGCGCCGGATTCGGTCCGATGGCAGCTCAGCCTGCTCGGACAGGATACGGGTAGCCAGCTGTTCGGATGACATTTCAAGCGAGAAGAACAGCACGCAGCCGCTTTCGCCTTTTCGCTCGCTTTCGGGCTTGGACGATGCGTTCAGCACGGCCTTCGCGGCGTTGAACGCGATATTTGTCGCCAGCGCGGTTTTACCCATCGACGGTCTGCCGGCAAGGATCAGCAGATCGGAGGAATGCAGCCCGCCCAGTTTACGGTCGAGCAGGTCGAGGCCGGTCGTGATTCCGACGATATGGCTGTCGCGGCGGAACGCTTCTTCGGCCAGATTCAGTGCGACCGTTGCCGCTTCCTTGAGCGTGACGGAGCCCCGCTCGGTTTCTCCGCTTGTCGCCAGATCGTAGAGGCTCTGTTCGGTTTTCTCGATCTGCTGGCTGGCGGATATTTCAATGTCGTTGGCATAGGCATCGTTGACGACATCCTCGCCAAGCCCGATCAGGGCGCGCTTGATATACAGGTCCTGAACCGTGCGACCGTAATCCGCCGCATTTACCACCGAAACGACGGAAGCGGCGAGTTCATACAGATAGGCCGTACCGCCGACTTCGGCCAGGGCCTCGTCATTTTCGAAAAAATGCTTGAGGGTGAGCGGGCTTGCGACCTGTCCGCGCTCGATCATCTTTGCGGCGGCTTCGAAGATCCGGCCGTGAATCGGTTCAAAAAAATGATCCGGCTTCAGGAATTCGGATATACGCTCAAAAGCGCGGTTGTTGGTCAGGATGGCGCCCAGCAGGGCGGCTTCGACTTCGACATTCTGGGGCAGGGTGCGGTAGGCCGGGCCTGCTTGCGTGTCACCGTGCAGGCTGGCGATGTTGTTTTCAGCGTGTTCCATGGGGAGCGTTGTACACCCCTCTATGGCGGGATTGGGGCGGATAATACATTGCGCCCGAATTAACTTGGGTGAATAAGTGGAATAGCGGGGACAGTTTCCCCCGTGACCGTTCCTGACACAACAGGAATCGTGTCATTCATTTTCCATACGTCATTGATACAGCAATAAAAAAACGGGCGG
>CAXBEC010000116.1:0-7584 GCA_963974145.1 uncultured Alphaproteobacteria bacterium
GTTGTGCGCCGGATGTTCTAGCAAACAGCCGGAACCGGCCCGTGATGCAGGTGCAAGGCACTGTCAGCGTCACATTTCCGGCCATGCCGGTTTCCCCCACGTTTCGCTCCCCAGGAACCTCTGCAGGGAAACGGCGTTTATCCTAAGCGGGCATTGCGCCCGGTCATAACGTGGACACCGGAAATTTTCGGCGGCCGCGCCAGAAACCCCGACACTGGAGGAGAAAGATGCAGGATCAGACATTTGAACAGGAAAAAGAAAAATTCGTATTCCAGAAGGTCGAATCCCTGAAACGGCTGGAACGGACAATTGCGGAGAAGCCTTTGCCGTCGCCCCATACCGAAAAATCGGTCGAGCAGCTGGAACGGGCGTGGTCCGATGCCATGACTGCCGTCGAGCGGCTGCGCAACGCCAATGAAAGAACCCTGGCGAGCGCCGTGGAAAATGCAGACCAGGCCATGAGCCTCGCCTATGAACGACTGGAAGCGGTCAGTCAGACTAAACAAACCGCCTGAGCGCGATACCGGCCTGTTGCGGGGATAAGGACGCCCTGGACACAATGTATGCGATGGCCCCTACCCCTCGCCCAACCGGCTGCGTATGCGATGGCCCCTACCCCTCGCCCAACCGGCTGCGCACGATGGCCGTCAGCGGTACAAGCTGGAAACCAGCCGCTTTCGCTTCGGGCAGCCATTTGCGCAGCACATCGACGGTCACGTCATGGGGGTGGCCGATCGCGATGGCGTGGCCGTTCCTGCGGGCAATCCGTTCGGTTTCCCGCAATTGGGCGGTCACGGATTCGGCCGACTGGTCGTGGTCCAGGAACACATCGCGGGCCGCATAGGCCATGCCATGGGCGCGGGCCAGCGGCGCGCCGACAGACGTGGTGCTGGTCAATGAATCCAGGAACAGCAAACCCCGGCTGCGCAGCATCTGCAGCACGATTTCCATGCCGTCCGGCCATTCGGTAAAGCGGCTGCCCATGTGGTTGTTGATGCCGACAAAACCGTCGAACTGACCCAGCGCCCAGGTCATGCGCTCCCGGATTTCCGCCGCTGACAGGCTGGTCAGCAGCGCTTTCGGTCCCGGGTCGACGCCCCGGTCGGTCGGCTCCATGTTCACATGGACGATGAGTTCATGCCCTGCGGCGTGGCCCGAATTCGCCAGCTTGCGCAGGTTATAGCCATAGGGAATGAAGGCCAGGGTCAGCGGCGCAGGCAAGGCGATCGCGCGCTTCGTGCGGGGCTGATCGATGCCCAGGTCGTCGATCACGATGGCGATCATCGGACGGCCATCCGCCGCCGGTACCGCCACCGCATTGGCCAGCCAGGTTGCCGTTTTCAACCTGTCGAGGCGGGTGACCCGTGGCGGTGCTTCGACCGGTGCTGTTGCCGCCGGTCTTTCCGCCGGTATATCGGGCGCTGTTGCGACCACCGCCTTTTCCGGCCCCGCCTCCACAACCGGACTATCGGGCGACGTAACGACCGGGTTCGCCGCTTCCGGAGCCAACGGCGGCTCGACAAATTCAGGCGCGGGCCGGTTACGTTCAGCCAACCGGACCGGTGGGCGGTAGGCGCGGACCGGCACCTCGAGCGCCGGCCGGACCCGGTCTATGGCAATATCCGCGCCGGGCGTGTCATCCCGTGCGGCCCATCCGCCGATCAGCGCCCCGACGGCGACCCCGGCGACGAACACTCCCGCGATGGCATAGAACAGCCGCGCATGACGCCGGAACCGCGTCCCCGGACGGGGATGACGCGCCGGTATTCGGGTCCGCTTTTTCGTACTGGGCTGCATGGCCGCCATCATCGGCGGAATTCGTTTACAAAATCAAACGATTCCCCGGAAGCACCGGAAAATTACCGCCCGGCAAGCCCTTCCAGGATCGGACAGTCCGGCCGGTCATCGCCGTGGCAACGCTCGCTGAGATCGCGCAGGGTTTCCCGCATCGACTGCAATTCGGCGATCTTGCGGTCGATCTCCGCCATATGGGCGGTGGCCAGCGCCTTGACCTCCGCGCTGGCCCGCGCGCGGTTATGCCACAGGTCGAGCAGCGTCCCCACATCGCGAACGGAAAATCCCAGGCTGCGCGAGCGCTGGATGAAGCGCAAACGTGCAACATCGTTCCCGTCATAGGTCCGGTAGCCCGAATCGGTCCGGTGCGCCGGCGGGATCAGGCTGACGCTTTCATAGTAACGGATCGTCTTGGCCGGCACGCCGGAAGCCTTTGCCACGTCGCCAATATTCATGAATCACTCCTTCCCGTACTGCCGCTTGATGCCGCTCTCCAGCGGGTCAGCAACAGGGCGTTCGACACCACGCTGACGCTGCTGAACGCCATCGCCGCGCCGGCGAAGACCGGGCTCAACAGGCCGAACGCCGCCAGCGGGATACCGATGGTGTTGTAAATGAAGGCCCAGAACAGATTCTGTCGGATCTTCCGCTCGGTCGCCCTGCTGATTGCAATCGCATCGGCGACCAGACGCGGATCGGCCCGCATCAGGGTGACGGCCGCGACCTCCATGGCGACATCGCTGCCGCCGCCCATGGCAATGCCGACATCCGCCGCCGCCAGCGCCGGCGCATCGTTCACCCCGTCACCGACCATCGCGACCACAAGCCCCTGCCCCTGCAGATCGGCAATGAACGCGGCCTTATCCTGCGGCAGGACCTCGGACTCGAACCGGTCAAGATGCAGGCCTGCCGCAATCGCGGCAACGGTGCGGCGGTTATCGCCGCTCAGCATGATTGTTCTGATACCGCGCGACGACAGTGCGGATACCGCGTCGGCGGCGCCCGGCCGCAGGGCATCCTGCACCGCAATGACGCCATCGACCCCCGCACCTTCCCGCGCGATCCACATGACCGTCTTTCCGGCGTCTTCCAGCCCCGCAACACGGGCCTCCATCGCGGCGGTTTCGACGCCCGCTTCGGTCATCAGCGCCCGGTTGCCGATCAGCACCGTCTCACCGCCGGTTTCCGCCCGAAGCCCTTTGCCGCCAACCCGGTTGAACGCACCCAGCGCCGGCAGCGACAGACCCGCATCTTCCGCCGCGCGCATTACCGCCTGCGCCAGCGGATGCTCGCTGCCCTGCTGGGCGGCGGCCGCACGTTGCAGCAGCGCGTTTGCATCGCCGTCCGCGGCGACGATGTCGGTCACCGAGGGCGTGCCCATGGTCAGGGTCCCGGTCTTGTCGAAGACCACCGCCGTGACAGAGCCCGCGCGCTCCAGCGCGACCGCGTCCTTGATCAGGATTCCGGCCCGTGCCGCGGCGCCCGTACCGGCCATGATCGCCGTCGGCGTCGCCAGGCCCAGCGCGCAGGGACAGGCGATCACCAGGACCGCGACGGCAATGATGATCGCGGTTTCAGCATCCGCCCCCGCAAGGGCCCAGCCGAGCCCCGTCACCAGCGCCACAACCACGACCGCCTGCACGAAAACATGCGTCACCCGGTCGACCAGCCGCTGCACCGGCGGCTTGGCCGCCTGCGCGCCCTCGACCATGGCGATGATCCGTTCCAGCATCGAATCCCGACCGACGCGGGTCGCGCGCAGCCGCAGCACGCCATCGCCATTGACGCTGCCCCCCGTCACCGGATCGCCGGGCCGTTTGTCGACCGGCATGCTTTCGCCGGTCAGCATCGATTCATCAGCCTCGCTTTCACCTTTTATGACCGTGCCGTCGACCGGGATATGCTCGCCCGGGCGCACGATGACGATATCGCCCGCCACGACCTGCGCCGCGGGAATGGGCTTTGATTCGCCGTTGCGTTCCACCAGCGCCGTTTCCGGCCGCAACCGCATCAACTCGCGGATGGCCCGCGAGGTGCCGTGCCGCGCCCGCTTTTCCAGCCACTGGCCGAACAGCACCAGGGTCACGATCGCCGCCGAGGCCTCGAAATACAGATGCGCGCTCTCACCCAGGACGAACAGGTTGTAGACGCTCAACCCGAATGCCGCGCTGGTGCCGATGGCGACCAGCACGTCCATGGTGCCCACGCCGCCACGCAAGGCCTTCGCCGCGCCGACATAGAATCGCCAGCCGATGGCCAGTTGAACAATCCCGGCGAGCACGAGCTGCGTCATCCCCGGCAGCATCGCGTGATAGCCGAACGGCGTCGCGACCATCGGCACCATCAGCGGCAGGGTCAGCAGCGCCGCGACCAGTACGACCAGCCCGTCGCGCCGGTCCCGCGCGGCGACGGCGTCCGCGTTCTCGATATTCTGATCGGCGACGGCGTGATAGCCCGCGCCGTCCACCGCCGCGAACAGGTCGCCCGCCGCCGCATGCCCTGCGACATCGGCCAGCCCCGTCGCCAGGTTGACCGAAACGCCCTCGACCCCGGGAACCTTTGCCAGTGCCTTTTCCACATTGCTGACACAGCCGGCGCAGCTCATGCCCTCGACACGGAACCGGATCGGTTCCGTCCCTGTCGGCGCGACTCCTTCAACGATGCTCATGTCGTCATTCTTCCTGTGATTGCCTGCGCATCATATGCACCTTCCAGAAGCTGGAAGGTCAAGGCCCATATTGCAATTGCCAAGACCCCCGCTGATCCTGACAATCCGCGCAGGATCTAAGAACATCAGTCTCAGGGGGAACGGATATGCCGGATGAAGGCTTTCGCAAATGGCTCGGCGTTGAATATGAGGTCATGGAAGACGGGCACGCCGTCGTCGGCATGAACATCAAGGAAGAAATGCGCAACCTGCGCGGCGTCGTGCAGGGTGGTGTCATTGCCTCGCTGATCGATGTGGCCATGGCCACGGCGGCGGCCGGGGGCAATTACGACACGCGGCTGCGGCCGATGGCGACGCTGGAGCTGAAGGTGAATTACCTCGCCGCCGCGACCGGCGATCGCCTGACCGGGACCGCCGATGTGGTCCGCGCGGGGTCACGCTCATCCGCGGTGCGCTGCGACGTACATACGGACAAGGGCGATATCGTCGCCACCGGGCTGGGTACCTTCATGACAAGGCGGGTCCACAAGACCGATCCGGACGGCATGGCGCCGCCGAAAGGCTGATCCGCGTCCGTTACTGCTTCAGGCAGACGCCGTAGGATACATAGATATTCGGATCACCGCCGACCGGCGGACCATACAGGAACGCCCGCGTGAAGCCGTCCTTGCCGAAGATGATCGGAAACTCGATATCGCCGCCTTCCTCGCTGCAGTGATAGCCACCGGTGGATTTCGTGCAGTTGTAGTGCAACAGCGGCATGCCCGGCCACTGGATCACCCGTTCCGTTTCGGAGACCACCTGCACGGTAAAGCTTTCCTTCTGGAACGGACCCTGCGCCACATTGCCCTGAATATCCCAGCGAAAACCGACCGCGCCGCTTTCCGCGCATTGCAGCGTATTTTCGGTCAGCGATACCGCGGAAATCGCGGCTAGCAGCGGCCCGCTCCAGAACAATCCGATAGCGCCGATCAAGGCAATCCATCTCATGCGCATCCCCCCTCCTGCATATTCCGTTCAGCCTGCCATGCAGCGGCAGGCGCGTGCAAATCGATTCATACGGGCCCCGCGACATCAATTTGCGGTGACCGGCCATTATTCGATGTTCCTGCCCCGGGTCTGTCTCTATGGTCGGGCGGTTCGCCTGCACGAAGAATAATATATAAAAGGACGACCTCTACATGTCTGAAATACTCGGCGCTATGCTTCTCGGCCTTATCGTTCAAGGCATTATTTTCAAGGTTCTGGCAGCAAAAGGCTTCTCCACGCTGATCGCCCTCGCCATCTCGACCATCGCCTATGCGGTGCCCTATATCGCGATCAACACCTATCGCCTGGCGGAAGACGGCGATAAGGGCCTGAGCCAGGTCGCTGCGGTCGGCATCCCGGCCGCGCTGATCGCGTCGGCGATTATCTACGCGATCGTCTGGTCGCAGAGCAAACCCGCCGCCGAATAGGCCCTGCAACCGTCAGACGGCAACCAGCCCCCGGAATCTCTTCTGTTCCGGGTTCCCGGTGGAGTCTGGCCAGCGGCGCCGCGGGATGGCAGTCTGGATGTCCCAGTCGGAACATCCGGAACATTGCCATGCCGATCACGGTCTATGAATCCTTTCGCGCCGTCTTCTACACGCCCTTCTACCTGCCCCATGCGCTGGGCGCCTATGCGGCAGAAGGCGTCGATGTGCGCCTTGGCACCAGCCCGGATCTCGACCAGGTTGCCGCCCATCTGGGTGCCGGCCAGGCGGATGTGTACTGGGGCGGGCCGATGCGGATCCTGATGAACCGCGACCGCGATGCGGCACTCGACCTTGTCGGCTTCTGCGAGGCGGTGACCCGCGACCCGTTCTTTCTGGTTGGCAACCGCCCGAACCCGGATTTCACCCTGGCGGACCTGACCGGTGTCACCGTTGGCACGGTATCGGAGGTGCCGACCCCCTGGATGTGCCTGCAGGATGACCTGCGTCGCACCGGCATCGACCCGGCCGGCATCAGCCGTGTCACCGGGGCCACAATGGCGGAGAACGCGGCCGCGCTGCGCGCCGGGTCGGTGGATGTGGCGCAGATCTTCCAGCCCGCCGTCGAGGAACTGGTCCGCAGCGGCGCCGGGCATATCTGGTATGCGGCGGCCAGCCGCGGCCCCTGCACCTATACGACCCTCTATACCGTGCGCCGGACGCTGGAGGCGAAGGCCGACGAGCTGCACCGCATGACCCGCGCCATGTACCGCGCGCAGCAATGGCTGCACAGCCATACCGGTGCGGAGGTCGCTGCGACACTGGCCGATTTCTTTCCGGATACCCCGGCGGAAATCCTCGCCGCCGCCATCGACCGCTACAAGGCGCTGGAAATCTGGGGCCGCAACCCGATCCTGCCGCGCGAAGGCTTCGAGCGGCTCAGCGCTGCCCTGCTGTCCGGCGGGCTGATCGCCGAAGCAATCCCCTATGACGCCTGCATCGACATGCGCTTCGCCGAAGCGGCCGTCACCGGAGAGTCGTAACCGGCTGAAAACGGGGCCGGGCCGAATTTCCCAGGCGCCTTTTTCCGCCAGCACGGTTTCCTGGTTGCCTGCACGTATTGCCTGTCCTGTGCCATTCGGGCACGATCATCGGACGGGCATGTGCATCCGCACCGGACGCGCTGTCGCGATATACGAAATTTCTGTCTGGCTGGGAGGCTTGCTGAATGTCCTATGATCTGATTGTCCGCAACGGGTTTGTCGTGGACGGCACCGGAGCACCCGGCATCGCCGCCGATATTGGCATCCGTGACGGCGTCATCGCTGAAATCGGCAAGGTCAACGGCACGGCGGCGACGGAAATCGACGCTTCGGGCCGCGTCGTGTGCCCGGGCTTTGTCGATATCCATACCCATTACGATGCGCAGATCTGCTGGGACCCCATCCTGGGTTCCTCGGCGGAACATGGCGTGACGACAGTCGTCGTCGGCAATTGCGGCATCGGCGTCGCCCCCAGCCTGCCGGAACACCGCGAGATCAACGCGCTGGACCTGGTCAGCCTGGAAGGGATGTCCATCGACGTGCTGGCAGCCGGGGTCACCTGGGAATGGGAAACCTTCGAAAGCTATATGAGTTATGCGGAATCGCGCGAGCCGGGAATCAATAT
>CAXBEC010000117.1:0-7569 GCA_963974145.1 uncultured Alphaproteobacteria bacterium
AAGCCCTGCCAACTTATCTGCACATATGCCGCACTGCGTCTGCCCGGCTTCGGATCGGCACGTTTACTCTCCGGTATGGTGCATTTAATCTATGGGACCAGCGGTCGGACGGTAAACTGGTCATGGCAGGGCGAATCTCCACGCCGCTACATTTAGACCTAGGCGTTGGATTGCCATGCAAAACAGGTCCAGGCCAGACAAGTTCGGATCAGATAAAATGATGACAGTCCACGGGAGGAACGCAGTATGACGCAACGGCAGTTGGGGGACCTGGTGATTGGCAGAATTCTTGAAATGAATTCGCCTGATTTTGAACCTTATGGTTTTTTCCCGGAGACGAAACCGGAAGACTGGGAACCTCATTTGCACTGGTTGAAACCGGATGCCATGGACCCGGTCAGCGGCAACCTGTATTTCCCCATGCAAAGTTATGTCATACGCACCCGGCATCACAATATCCTCGTGGACGGATGTGTCGGTAATGACAAGGATCGCCCCCATCGCCCGACCTGGCATTTGAAAACCGATAATACCTATATGAATGCGCTGGCCACGGCTGGTCTTCGTCCGGAAGACATCGATTTTGTGATGTGTACGCATCTCCACCCGGACCATGTGGGCTGGAACACTCGTCTGCTGGATGGTCGCTGGGTTCCCACATTCCCCAACGCGAAATACCTGTTCACGCAAAAGGAATTCGACTACTGGAAGGATATGAACGAGAAGACGCCGCTCGGCCATATCGCTGACAGTGTCCTGCCGATCGAAGAAGCCGGCCGCGCCGTTTTTATCAGGAATGATCATGCATTGGATGATTCAGTTTGGCTTGAATCGACGCCTGGTCACACTCCGGATCACTGTTCGCTCCGCCTCTCCTCCGGTGGTAAGGAAATGGTGATGAGCGGTGACCTGATGCACAGCCCGATACAATGCCATCATCCGGAATGGGCGGCACGTCCGGACTATGATGTGGAAATCGCCCGCCAGACCCGCCGCAGCTTTTTGGAGCGTTATTGCGAGACAGATGTAACGGTTTGCACCGCGCATTTTCCGTTGCCGTCATGCGGTCATATTGTTCGCGCTGGAGACGGTTTTCATTTCGAATATGACGGTGTCGACTGGTAAAGCCTGAGGTGATCCCGCGGTGAATAGGTGATTAATAGTCCGAAGGATTACGAATAGATCCCTGTAGCCCGGCAGGAGTAATGCCGGGCGACAGAACTGCCAACGCGTGTTTTATCAGCAGGGCCGGTCAGCTCATCTTTTCGTTCCATCGGCATTCGGGTCGGCCCTGTCTGCGGCCTGTCCTTCACCGGTAGCCAGCTGGCAGGGACAGGCTGCCGTTTCGGTTTTGCCATTTGCTTGATAAAAAAAAACGGATACAGCGATATGGTGTATCGGCGCGATATTTACCGGTGCGGCTGTATTTCCTGTCGCTTGAGGGCGCGAACGGGAATATACCTTGCGACTGATGGCGCTGCATGCTTTGTAGGCTGCCGTAACCGTTTGAAATAAGAATAAAAAATGCCGGCGTACGCAATCCGGCACTGTTTCTCCGTTTCTTCAAACGGATGTCATAAAACGACAAACTAACCCGGCTAGGTTTTGCGGCGTTGCGGCAGTTTCAATTCGCTGGGAATTGATTTTTGTAAAAAGGAGTCATCCTAACCCATATGGATGACGCGATTTTGCCCAAATATACCTTAAATGCTGTTTATCAGATCGGGGAGGCAGCACATGCCAGTCGATCAAGCGGCCAGAAGTTAAAGAGGATATGTTGATGGATTATCTGTTGGTTTGGAGCTTAGCCCCTGTCGTTCTTCTGCTGTCCTGCTATCTGGGCAGGCGGATGGAGCAGTCGCCCCATACCAGGCAGGAATTAGAATCCTGAACCTATTTTCCTCAATGGGACCGTCTTTCGGTACCGTGTGAAAAATCAATTTTCAGTATTGTCAGGCCCCGTTTGGCGGGGCCTTTTTTATGGCTGATTGGTGGAGCGTAGGGCTGGCTGAGGTCCAGACGTGACGCATATATGATATTGTGGCCTTACCGGATTCCCTTGATTAATGCCGGTCTGTACAGGCGAGATACGGACGAGAGGTAAGGTCATGAAGATATTTGGATATATCCTGATCATCATTGTCGTTCTGATCGGGGGGCTTTTGGGAGGCGCATTTTTGCTGCCGTCTCAGGTTCATGTGGAGCGCCAGGCCGTAATTGCGGCGCCACCGGGCGCGATATTCCCTCTCGTCAATAATTTTCGTAATTCAGAAAAATGGTCGCCCTGGCTGGCACGGGATCGACAGACGAGGATCGAATATTCAGGTCCGGAACAGGGAGTGGGTGCCAAAATGGTATGGCGCAGCGACCATCCGGAAGTCGGCAACGGATCTCAAGAAATAACGGCAAGCGAAACTGACCGTCTCGTCCGCGTTGCATTGGCTTTCGAAGGGCATGGCAATGCGACCGGCATGTTCAACCTCACGCCCAAAGGAGCGGGTACGCTTGTGGTATGGGGGTTTGATACGGAACTCGGCGCGAACCCTGTCATGCGCTACATGGGACTGATGTTCGATAAATGGGTTGGGAGTGACTTTGAAACCGGTCTCGCCAATATCAAGCGCATTGCGGAGGAAAACTAGGCGCGGTCAATAAAACGGCGGCTCCCGGGGAGCCGCCGTTCATAAACGTGATCCGAAGCCTAGTTCTTGGGTTCAGGATAGAAACCGACCGGGATCATCAGCTTGTTCTCCTGGTTTACCAGTGCGCCGAGTTCGGCACTGGCCTGCGTATAGGCAACCCATTCGGGATCCGCCTGCATGGCCGCGCGTTTGGTGGCGCGGTCCGCCGCGTCCTTGTAGGCCCAGATATGAACGTACTGATTGACGTTGCCCGTCTCTGTCGTCATGTAGGCGACAGGCTGGCCCAGGTGACGGCTCTGCGGCGTCTTTCCCAGTTTCTCATACAGTTCAAGATGCTTTTTGATCGTGCCGGGCCGAAGCGTATAGGTACGGTGGTCGAGCAGCATGGCTTTCCCCTCTCAGGATTCGTGGTGGTTGATCGTTCAGTCGAATGACCGCGACAATAAGCGGTATCCTTGCCGTCATTTTCACCGGGCACACGGCTGCTGACAAGCCCGGAAGCTGACGACGGAAAAGGGATTACTGCAAACGGTTGATTCCGTCGAATGCCGCGGTCTTGTAACATTCGGCCAGCGTCGGATAATTGAACACCGTGTCGACGAAATAATCGATCTTGCCGCCGAGCGACAGTACCGCCTGTCCGATATGGATCAGTTCGCAGGCGCCTTCGCCCAGGATCGCGACGCCCAGCAGCTCCCGCGTTTCCAGATGGAAGATCAGTTTCAGAATACCAATGGAATCGCCCAGTATCTGGCCGCGGGAAATTTCCTTGTAGGATGCCTTGCCGACCTCATAGGGAATGCCGGCCTCTGTCAGGTCCTCTTCGCTTTGGCCCACGATTGAAATTTCCGGAATCGTGTATATCCCGTAGGGCAGGGTGTTTCGGACACTCACGGCCGGCGCGCCGAAGGCATGGCACGAGGCGAGCCGCCCTTGTTCCATGGAAGTCGACGCGAGGCTGGGGAAGCCGATAACGTCACCAACGGCATAAATATGCGGGACGTCTGTCTGGTATTGTTCGTTCACGTTGATCAGCTGGCGTTCACCCACCGAAACACCAATGTTCTCCAGATTTAGTGTTTTTGTCGCCCCTGTTCGGCCAATGCTGTAAAGCGCGCTTTCGGCCTGAACCTGCTTGCCGCTGGCAAGGGTAACCTTTACGCGCTCACCCTGTTCATCCTCGAATTTCTCTATGCTGCTGACTTCCTCGCCGAGGCGCAGGGTAATCCGGTTCTGCCGCATCTGATAAACCAGGGTATCGACTATTTCATGGTCGACGAAGGGCAGTAGCCGCGGCCGCTTGTCGACCAGCGTTACCCGCACGCCGAGCGCCGCGAATATGGTCGCATATTCCAGTCCGATGACGCCGGCGCCGATGACGACCAGAGAGCGGGGCAGGTTTTCCTGTGTCAGCATGTCATCGCTGGTAAAAATACGCTGCCCGTCGAATTCGACATGGGCGTCGCGAGTCGTTTGGGTGCCGACAGCAATGACGATATTGTCGGCAGTCACGTCCCAGTGGCCATGACCGTCCAGGCCGGCGAGCCGCAAGGTATGCGGGTCGATAAAGCTGCCCTCCGCCTGCAACAGCTCGATCTGGTTTCGTTGCAACTGATGGCGGATGACGTCCAGTTCCGTAGCGATGACACTATCCGTTCGGACGAACAGGTCCGACATCGAGATGTCTTTCTTGACCCGGTAGGAGGCGCCATACAGGCTGCGTTCCCGGTACCCGGAAAGGTGCAGGACAGCTTCGCGTAATGTCTTGCTGGGAATAGTCCCGGTGTTAATACAGGCGCCGCCGACGGCCGCCATGTGTTCGACAACTGCCGTGCGCTTGCCAAGTTTTGCAGCCTGTATGGCAGCGCGGTGCCCGGCCGGTCCGGATCCGAGGACCAACATGTCATAATCGCGATCGG
The DNA here is from genome assembly GCA_963974145.1 of uncultured Alphaproteobacteria bacterium. Lineage (GTDB taxonomy): Bacteria > Pseudomonadota > Alphaproteobacteria > UBA8366 > MarineAlpha4-Bin1. The sequence goes on from CAXBEC010000117.1 coordinate 4,562, forward strand.
ACATACTAAACTCCGTGGAAAAATTCCATTATTGGCGGAAACAATCCTTATATTCAGAATGGATACAAATCCATTGTCACAGTTGATATGAAAATAGTTAACAATTACCCCTAATGTCTCGCTTACTTTGCGCCGATTCGGGGCGAGTGTTAACCATAACGATTAAGGATGCCTCCGTTTGCCTCTGGAATTGACGCCGTTCGCCGGGATACCGGTATGGGCGCTGCTTTGTGTTATTGCGGCGCATTTTGTCGGCTTTTTTATACGGGGCGCCTTCGGGTTCGGCTCCAATATGCCCATCATTCTCATGACGACCTGGCTTCTGGGGCCGCATCACGCGGTCGTCCTGGTCGTGGTCACGGCAAGTGCGTCCCAGATTCACCTTCTGCCGCAGGGAATAAGGACCGCCGACTGGGCAGTGACCCGACCGCTGCTATTGGGAATGGTGGTTGGCGTCACGTTCGGTACCTGGGTTTTCACAAAACTGGAAGCCGACTGGCTGACATTGCTGATGGGCGGACTGATCGCCGGTATCGTTGTCATGGACAGGCTGCGTTTGCTGGAGCGGCTGAACGGTCTGATCGACCTGCGCCATCGGTTCATATCCATGACCCTGGCGCTTGTTTCGGGGCTTGTTGGCACGATCAGCGGCGGTGGCGGGCTATATTTCCTGATCGTCTACCTGAAATTGGTATGTGAAACAGCATTCGGGCTGCGCGGCACGAACCTGATCTTGTCCGGCCTGTTCATCCTGGTCCGCGTCGTTCTGCTGATCTGGGCCGGATTTATCAGTTGGACCGTGGCTTTGGAAGCGCTGTTTCTGATGCCGGCGGTTCTGCTGGGAACCTGGTCGGGAACGCGTTGCTTCCACGCCATCGATTCACAAAGGTTCTATAACGCCCTGCAGATTGTGCTGCTGGCGATGGCTGTGGCCCTGGCTGTAAAGGGGGCATTCAAGGTGATCTGAGGTCGCCGTCAGTTACGGGAACCGTTCGTCGGCTGCTGCTGCTGTCGATTTATCCTTCGCCATTTTGCAACATTCCGGTTGTGTTCCCGCAGCGTCCTGGCGAAGGCATGGCCACCGGTACCGTCGGCCACAAAGTAGAGCGCGTCGGTCGCGTCAGGTTGCAGCACCGCGGCAATAGCGGCGGTGCCCGGGTTGGCAATCGGTCCTGGCGGTAGCCCCGACACTTTATAGGTATTGTAGGGGCTGTCGGTTTTTAGGTCCGCAAAGGTCAGGGAGCGGCCCAACGGTCCATCGCCACCAGTCAGGGCGTAGACAACCGTCGGGTCCGACTGCAGCCGCATGCCACGGCGCAAGCGGTTCACGAATACACCGGCAATAAGGGCCCGCTCAGAAGCGACCGCTGTCTCTTTTTCAACGATGGATGCCAGAACAATTGCTTCATCCGGAGTATTGAAGGGCAGGTCTTCGGCGCGATTCTGCCACAGCGCAGACAGTTTCCGGTCGTGTGCCGCTGTCATACGGTCGATGATCGAGGAACTGCGGTCGCCCCGGATGAAGTCGTAGGTTTCCGGCAACAGGCTTCCTTCAGGAGGAATAGCTTTCTGGTCCTGGATCAATCCTTCCGTGCCGGCGAGTAATCGGGCGACCTGGGCGCTGGTCAGTCCTTCAGCGATGGTGACACGATGGATGACCACCTTGCCTTCCCGTATTTGTGACAGCGCGTCCGAAGGGCTGATCCGGGGGGCAAAGGTATATTCGCCAGCCTTCAGGTCAAGGTGATGTTGCCTGAGTCGCGTTGCCACGACGAACACGGTCGGTTGGTCAATGACACCGGCATTTGAAAGCAGTTCCGCGATCTTTTGCAGGCCTGCGCCACGTGGAATGATAACCGTAACCTCTTTTTCCAAAGGGCCCGGGCGATCGAAGGCCTTCTGGCCCCAAATGAAAATGCCGCTCACAGCAAGTGTGGCGGCGATTATCAGCAGAAGGAGGAGACGGCTTGCGCGCCGCATCAATCGTCCGGCGCAGATACGAAAATCAGGCTCGCGTTAGTCCCGCCAAAACCGAATGAATTCGACATGACGCTTTTGATTTTGCGCTCTTTTGCCTGATTTGCCACGAGGTCGATATCACAACCGTCCGAAGGATTGGTGAGATTGATGGTGGGGGGCGCGACACCCTCCTGCAAGGCCTTGATGGAAAAAATCGCTTCAACGCTGCCCGCGGCACCCAGCAGATGACCGATGGCGGATTTCGTAGAGGACATGGACAGATTATAGGCATGGTCCCCGAACAGGCGCTTGACGGCGCCCAGTTCAATTTCATCGCCCAGGGGCGTGGAGGTGCCATGTGCATTGATGTAATCGATATCCGTCGTGTTCTGCCGCGCGGTCCGCAAGGCCGCTTTCATCGCCCGGAAGGCGCCGTTACCATTCGGTGACGGGGCCGTCAGGTGATAGGCGTCGCCGGACATGCCATAGCCAACGATTTCCGCATAGATTTTCGCACCACGCTTTTTGGCGTGTTCGTATTCTTCAAGAATAATGATACCGGCGCCTTCGCCCATGACGAAACCATCACGCTCGCGATCCCAGGGGCGCGATGCTTCGGTTGGCCGGTCATTGAATCCGGTTGATAGCGCCCGTGCGGCCGCAAATCCGGCCATGCCCAAACGGCAGAGAGCTGATTCGGCACCACCGGCAACCATCACATCGGCGTCGTCGAGCATGATCATACGCGCCGCGTCGCCAATCGCGTGTGCGCCGCTGGCGCATGCCGTAACAACCGCATGGTTAGGACCCCGGAAACCGTATTCGATCGACACGTGACCGGAACACAGGTTGATCAGATTGGCCGGGATGAAAAACGGACTGATTCGCCGGGGGCCGCGTTCATTCAGCAGGACGGCGGCTTCCGCTATGCCGGGAAGGCCACCCGTACCGGAGCCGATTGTAACGCCTGTACGCTCCTGCTGTTCCTCGGTCTCCGCAACCCAGCCGGAATCCGTGACAGCCTGCTTGGCGGCGGCGATGGCGCAGAC
>CAXBEC010000118.1:0-7569 GCA_963974145.1 uncultured Alphaproteobacteria bacterium
GGGCCGGCGGGACAGGTGCTGGCCAAGCTGCAGCCCGGGCCCAAGCCTGTGTCGGGCGGCGCCGCAGCCCCTGAAAGGAAACCGGCATGAGCCATCTGGATGCACTGGTTGCAAGTCGCCGGACCCCGTCGTTGCGGATTACGGCAATCATGATTTGCGCGTTGCTCGCCAGCCTGCTCGTCTGGTCGGCATTCGCACATCTTGACGAGGTATCTGTCGCGATGGGCGAAGTCGTCCCGCAGGGGCAGATGAAGGTGATCCAGCATTTCGAGGGCGGCATTGTTGAGCGCCTCGAGGTGGAGGAGGGCGCGCGCGTTCATACCGGGCAGGTTCTGGTGCAACTGGATCTCGCCGGTGCCGGGACCAACCGCAACGAACTTGTCGTGCAGCGCGATGGCCTCGTGTTGCGCAAGGCGCGGCTGGAAGCCCAAATCGCGGGCCTCGATGTCACGTTTCCGACCGAGGAAGCGGCCCGCCGACCGGAACTGGTGCGTGCCGAAAACCGGTCCTATGCGGCGTGGCAGCGCGAAATCGGATCGACGCTTTCTGTTCTGGAAAAACAGATAACGCAGAGGGACCTGGAGATCCGGCAACTGGAGGCGCAGCGCCGGTCCGTCAATAACGACCTCGCGTTCTCACGGGAGCGTCTTCGTATGTCGCAGAGCCTGCTGGTGGATGGCCTGACCCCGCGCATGGAGCATTTGCAGGTGGAAGGAGAGGTCGAAAAGCTGGCTGGTGAGGCAGAAGTCCTGAAACAGTCAATCCCGCGCGCGATGTCGTCATTGTCCGAAGCGAAGGCGCGCTACAACGAGGAAAAGGAAAAGGCCATCCGGGTTTCCATCGAAAGCCTCGCTGGTGTGGAACTGCAGATCGCACGGGTCGATGCGCTGCTGAACGAGGCATCGGACCAGTTTCTGCGTACCGTTATCCGCAGCCCGATCGATGGGATCGTCAAGAATATGCGGTATCACACGATCGGTGGTGTCGTTCGCCCGGGCGAACCCATTATGGAAATCGTGCCGTTGAGCGATCGTCTCGTGGTTGAGGCTCATTTGAACCCGGTTGATCGCGGCTATGTGCAGGAAGGCCAGCGCGCCGTGGTCAAGATATCGACCTATGATTTTGTTCGTTACGGCAGTCTGGATGGCGTTGTGGACCGAATCGGCGCGAGCACAAATCTCGACCCGGAAGGTGCGCCATACTACCAGGTTGTTGTGCGAACGGAAAAAACGTATCTCGGCAAGGAACAGGGGCTGCTGCCGATCACACCGGGCATGCAGGCAACGGTCGATATCCATACAGGAACCCGTTCCGTATTGAATTACTTCATAAAACCGGTTCTGAAGCTGCGTAATGAAGCCTTCCGGGAACGGTGATAAAGTGTTACACGTTTGCAACATTCCAAAGTTATCATGCCGCACTCTTAATTAATTTGCTGTTTGACCAACATCTAACGTATTACTAATACTCCGGAATGTTGGTTTTTCGGATGCTGTATCGAATCGATTAACGGCTGACTGGGTATCGGGAGTCCGCTTGTTGCGTAAAAGTTCATTGGCCGTAATTGCTGGGATTGCGCTGTCGATCACCGGCGGGTCTTTTGCGGTGTCCGCGGAGCCGTTGAATGATGAATTGTCTGTGCTCCTCGCGGAACACCCGGATATTCGCCGTGCACGGAATGACGCCGCTGCGGCGCGGGCCGGGGTCAATGAAGCGCGTGCAGCCTATTATCCCCGTTTCGAACTTTCAGGTGATACCGGTCCGGAAGTGACCGACACACCCGACCGTCGGGCGTCCGGCGCGCCCGATCCCTTTACCGGACGGCGCGACAAACTGACATTATCCACGACGCTGAACCTGTTTAACGGGTTTCGCGACGATGCCGGCGTAAATGCCGCGAAAATTACCGTTCTGGAACAGAATATGGGGCTGGAGAATACCCGGCAGGAATTACTGTTCCAGGGATTGAACCAGTATCTCGAAGTCCTGCGGAACGTCCGGTTGATCAAGGTTGCCCAGACGACCGAGAGCACGATCCGGAGCCAGTTGCGGCTGGAGGACGAGCGGGTTCAGCGCGGTTCGGGTATCGCGGTCGATGTCCTGCAGGCAAAATCGCGCCTTCAGGTGGCGAAGGAGCAGCGGGTGGCGTTCGAGGGCCGGTTGCAGGAAGCGCTGGCGCGTTACAAGCAGTTGTTCGGTCACTTGCCTGACATCGCGACACTGGAAGACGCCAAACCTTTACCGACAATGGTTCCCGAGAGCATTGACGCCGCTATTGCACAGGCGCTGCAGTACCACCCGGCATTGCGTCAGGTGCAGTACCAGGCGGATCTGGCCCGTGAACAGAAACGGATCGTCAAGGCGGATTATTATCCGACGGTCGATCTGGTTGGTACCCTGGACTATGAGGATAATGTTTCGACAAGGGTTGGTATCCAGCGGGATAACTCGCTGCTGGTGCGGGCGCGTTGGGAATTCTTCTCCGGCTTCAGGACACGGTCGCGTGTTGAAAGTGCTTCCCGGACACTGGCATCGCGGAAAGATACGTATAATTTTGCGACCCGGCGTGTGGAGGAAGACATCCGCATTGCCTGGGACAAGCTGGCGACGGAGCGTCGGCGGGTAGACCTGCTCCAGAACGCGGTCAATCTGGCGATTGAAGTATTCAACGCGCGCAAGCGCCTGCGTGAATCCGGTAAAGAGACGGCGCTCAATGTGCTGGATGCGGAACGTGAAGTGTCCAACGCCCGGATCAAACTTATCACTGCCGATTTCGATTCCCGCATCGCCAGCTACCTGCTGGCGCGCCGGACAGGCATGCTGACACCCGCGAAACTTGAATTAGAGTAAGTCTCTGGCGGGAGCGGTGCTTCGAGTGCCGGTGTAATTTCAAATTCGTTGCAATGGTGTTGTGATCGCCGGTTTTTGGCTAAAGTACAGGTATCGTTCAATTGCACACGGTACTTTTGGAAAGGCCTCTCTGACGGTGCGTTTTCACTTCGCTTTGATTTGCCTGACCCTGCTGCCCGCTGGCTGTAAAAGCCTGCCGGGGCTGGAATTTCTGGGTGGCAGCGAGCCCACACCGTCCGTCGCAACGGATTCTGTCAGTACGGAAAGCGAAGCAGTTCGGTTCCGCGTCGGCGACCGGTTCACATTCGACAACCCGATTGACCGGTGGGCGGTCGTAGCGGTCGAAGGCGACCGGGTCCACTGGCGCAGCGATGCCGGTGACGAACAGGTTACGGGTTTCAATATTCTGCTACCGGCGCTGGAGTGGCGCAGCCGCTCTGCCGGAACCGGCCGCCGGTTCATCCGCGATGAAGTCGGTTCGCTCTTTCCCATGAAGGTCGGAGCGACGCTGTCTTTCCGCTCGACGGTTACCACCAGCAAACCGCCATTCGGTTGGGAGCACAACTGGGCCTGTCAGGTGACGGGGCAGGAGGATGTCGAGGTCCTGGATAACCTGTTCGAGACGTTTGTCGTGAGTTGCGGGCGAGAAAAGCCGAATGAGATCGTTTTTTACTATGCGCCGAAAATCGGTCACTACGTGGTGCAACGAATTGCGGGGACAGACGGAAGCCCGGGTCGTACCCGGAATCTGCTGTCATTTGAGCGAAGCAACGGGACGACCATGGCGGATGTGGTCAAGGCGTCGCCAGAACCTTCCCCCGCAACGGCACCGGAAACCGCAGGCATTATATCTGCCGCGAAACCGTCGCCAGTAGAGAATACCACACCGAAGCCCGCCCGGGCGCCGATGCCGGTGAACGCAGCGCCAGACGAGGGTAATGCGCCGCCGACGCTGAGGGGGGCGGTGGATTCTGTGACGTTGCGAACACCGGAATTCGGTGGCAATCCGGCCCCACCGCCGCGCCCGGTTACGGCAACAGCCAAGCCGGCGGCGCCTGAAATTGCGCCGCGTCCCGGCACGAAGCCGAGAGTTCCGGCGAAAATGGAAGCCGTGCGGCGCGTGCCGGTGCCGCCACCACCGGTAAAGCCTCGTGAAAGCCGGGTGCAACCTGTTCCTGTCAATGAAGAGAGCGGTTCAGCCCCGCTCTCTGAGCGGTCCGAAAATGTGCCGCCACCGCCATTTTCTGCGCCGTCGTCAGCTGTTCCGTCAGTTCCGGTACCGCCGCCGGTTACCGTAGGGCCGCCGCCAGTCCCGTCAGGCGAAGCGCCGTCAACAAGTGTGCCGCCGCCGCCGGTACCGGTGCCGATCGCGAAAGCCGCCACGGCAAGGCCGGTTGTCCCGTCACTGCAAATGCCTGTCCCTGTAGCAGAAACTCTGCCGCCGAAACCCGATTTGCGGCCTGCACCTGCTCCGGTGGCGGTTACCGTACCGCCGCCGCCATTACCAATTGAATCACCGGCCGTCCCGCCAGCACCCCTGCCGGCACTCCCTGAACCGGCGGACGCTGACGATGTTACCGATGCGGCACTGCAGGGGGTGCATCTTGCGTCCTACCGTAACCTGGTGAATGCCCGACGGGGCTGGGACCAGCTGTTCCACCGAAACGGTGATCTGCTGGAAGGATTGCGCGCGGATATCCGGCGCGTCGAAGTCGATAACCGGGGCACCTATTACCGGCTTTATGCCGGCCCGGTTGATACGGCAGATGCCGGCGAACTGTGCGAAAAACTGCGGGCGCGCGGCGTTTTCTGCACCCCGCAGGGATAGTTCACGCAGAACGGTCCGGACTGTCTTCCCTGTTTTCAGTCGACGATCTCATCCAGCCGGTACATGACCAGCAGAGTGCGCTGCAGGGGTGAAAAGTTGTCGTCGGAAACGATATAGACCAGTGTTTCGCCCTGTTCATTTTGCCGCGCCGATATTCCCTCGAAATTGTCGATGGTAACGGCGTGGCTCATCAGCGCGACTTCGCGGGGGGCCAGCGCCGCATCGGGGCGAATCGAACCGGCCGCGATGCGCATGATCCGGATACCCAATCCGGACAGGATGCTGAAACTGCGTTCGACGACCAGGACATCGCATCCCGGCAGGGTCGTCGCGGCGGTAGGGCGCAGCCCGTCCGAAACGGGGTAGGTGAGGCGACTCCAGTCCGGGCCTGACTGCAACCAGGTGTCGACATGGCCCTGGGCGGTCCGGCTGCGTTCCGCAATAGCCAGCAGATTTCCGTCGCAGAGTCGGGTCAGTGACTCGATTCCGCCATTGTCCGGCAGTTTCGACATGGCTTTTGGCGTAGGAATTGCCCTGGCCTGCGCCCGTGTGGGGTCGGGATTACCGTCATACCGCCACAAGCGGTGATGCCGTTCGAAGGCGACGACGAGGCTGTTCGGCGCCAGTCGCGCCAGAGATTCTGAATCCGACCAGGATTTTTTGTCGAGGGGTTTGCCGTCCAGTCCGAGAACCGGGGTCAGTTCCGCGTTGTGCAGTCCGGTCAGGTCACCATCCTGATAGCTGAGGTCCGCACGAAGCCAATGTCCCCTGTCCGTGACGGCCAGCAGCTTCTGCCCATCCGGACTGATTTCCAGCGCGGAAATTCCACCGAAATCCGGATTGTCCATGGTCACTGCGAAGCCGCCGCGCCAGGTCAGGCCACCGATGGTTTTCACGTCCCGGGCTTCCGCGATCATCTGGACCGGTGTGACCCGGACCTCCGCGCTGATTGCGGGGGGTGCGAAGCACCCGATGCCGAGCGCCAACCCCGCCCGCATGACAGTCTGGAATGTCGTTCCGTTCCGCACTGTCATGTCTGTCCTGCTCCCGGGGTTCGCCAGCGTGCACCCTATTGTCAGGTGCCGGCCGCCCTTCCGCAATATCCGATCGGGAATATTCGGAAGGACGGTGCAGGATGCATACGGGCCTTTGTCAGGCCGCTTTCGCCGCCGCCGTTTCCGACAGGTAGGCAAGCATGGTGTCGGCGCTTGAAACCTCGAACGGATCGTCCTCCGCGTTGTCGCAATAACCGGGCTCTACAAAGATTTTTTCGATATTTCCATCGTCGACCAGCATCGAATAGCGCCAGCTCCGGTGTCCGAATCCGAGATTGTCCTTGTCCACCAGCATGCCCATCTTGCGGGTAAACTCACCCGATCCGTCCGGCAACAGGGTGACATTCTTCACGCCCTGCGCTTTCCCCCACTGGTACATGACAAACGCATCATTGACGGAGAGGCAGATGACTTCGTCGACACCCTTTGCTTTCAGCGTATCGCACTGGCTTTCATAGCCGGGCAGGTGCGTCGAACTGCAGGTCGGCGTAAAGGCGCCCGGCAATGCGAATAACACGACCCGGCGTCCTTTGAAAATTTCGTCGGACGCCCGGTTTTGCCAGCGATAGGGATTAGGGCCCGAAACAGCATCATCGCGCACGCGGGTTTTGAAAGTGACTTCCGGAACGCGGGTAGGTGTATCGGTCATTTTGTTGCTCCATTCACAGAGTTTGATCAAATTCGCTATTCTTAGTTAGCGGTTGCAATTAAATAGTTGAAATTGATATTAATTATTATAATGATAGATAATGCCTATTATTTATGCGCCTACATTGAAGCAACTTCGCTATTTGACGGCCTTGCGGGAGCATGGCCATTTCGGTCGTGCTGCCGATGCCTGCGCGGTCACCCAGCCGACATTAAGCGCCGCCATTGCCGAACTGGAAACATTGCTCGGCGCTGTACTGGTAGAACGGACGAAGCGTCGCGTTGTCTTTACACCCCTCGGCGATGCGGTGGTGGAAAGGTCGCGTTCGGTTTTGAGTGGTGTCGAGGACATCATGGCGATTGCCGAAACGGCGCATGCGCCGCTGACGGGACAATTGCGGCTCGGCGTGATCCCGACCATCAGCCCGTTTCTGTTACCGCGTGTCCTGCCGGCGCTTCGCGAGGCTTTCCCGAAGCTGCAACTGTATCTGAAAGAGGATTTAACTGCGGTACTGCTTGAACAGCTGGAGCTGGGGAACCTCGATCTGGTATTGCTGGCGCTACCTTATGCGGCGGAGAACATCGAAACGATGACGCTGTTTGGTGACCGGTTTTCCGTTGTCTGCCCGGCGGATCATCCGTTTGCGCAATTGCAGAAAATCCCAACTGATGCGTTGGCATCGGAATCGCTGCTGCTGCTGGCAGATGGTCACTGTCTTCGCGATCATGCCTTGCAGGCCTGTTCGCTGGCGCGTCCCAGGCAGGGGGCCTTTGAGGCGACGTCCCTGCATACACTGGTGCAGATGGTTGCCAATGGCCTGGGCATTACGCTTGTCCCGCGCCTCGCGCTCGACGCCGGCATTCTGAACGGGACGGGGCTTATCGCGCGGGAACTGCAGGGCGAAGACCCACGCCGTGATATCGGCCTGGCCTGGCGTCAGGGCAGCCGCCGGCAGGAGAGCTTTGAGCTTCTGGGCAAGGAGATCACGGCACAGATTGACACTGCCTGATCATAGGGCCGGAAACAGGACACCTAAGATTTGGGGCGCCGTGAATTCGGCCCGTCCCAGGCGGCGGCATTCAGCGCGAATTTTGGCAACCGTCCCGTGAGCGCCGTCAGGATCTGATCCGCGGCGGAATGGGCCAGGCGGCTTGTCGCTTCCGCCGACATGCCCGCGATATGGGGCG